>CAKSEM010000050.1 GCA_934446485.1 uncultured Eubacteriales bacterium
CCGCTGTGCGCGTCGGCTTCAACGACCAGCGTTCCCTGACACATACCGCTGATTATGCGGTTGCGTATCGGAAAGTGGCGTCCCTCGGGGCGTGTCCCCGGAGGGTATTCGGAGATGATTGCACCGCGGTGCAGAATCGTGTCGTAAAGGCTTCTGTGGTCGCGCGGGTACACGACGTCCGCACCGCCGCCGAGCACGGCAATACATCTGCCTCCCGCGGAAATCGCTCCGCAAAGCGCCATGCCGTCACAGCCGAGAGCCATACCGCTCACTACGATCGCTCCGCCTGCCGCAAGCCCGTAGCCGATCGCATATGCGTTGCGTCTCCCACTCTCAGACATGGCACGCGTACCGACTACCGATACGCAAAGCTCGCGGTTCATATTCGGAAGCTTTCCGATCGAGTACAGCACCATAGGCGCGTCGCAAAGCGAAGCGAGGCTTTTCGGAAAGTCTTCATCGGTCGGAACGAGCACTCGCTGACCCAAGCGCTCGCATTCCTCGAGAATATGCTCTGCCGCGTCAAGAGACTTGTCCGAAAGTATCTCCTTTGCACGTCCGAGCTCACGGCCGGAAAGTTCTGCGGAATCCATCCCGTCAAGATCGGACGGTTCGGCAGCATACACCCGTTTTGCACTGCCGAATGCATTTACAAGGCTGACCGCAACCCGGCTTCCCTGTCCGGCGCGTTCCGCCAGCCATATCCAGTATATTCTGCTATCGATCATACAAAAGTCAACCGTCCTTTCGCTTTGATCAGTCTCCGCGCACCCATTCCCAAAGGATGACCGCAGCAGCAGCCGATGCGTTGAGACTTTCCGTGTCGGCACATATCGGTATAACGAGCGTCGAGGTACAGACGGAGAGAAGTTCATCCGATATACCGTGCCCCTCGTTCCCTATAATGATGCAGTCGGATCTGCAAATCGGGTCGCGCCCGAGTACCATGCTCTCTCCCGCGGGAGATGCCGCTATAACGCGCCGTCCGCGTTCAGTCAGCTCCCGTACAAATCCGATGCCGTCCGAAACACACGCAATATCCGATTTGAAGACCGCTCCCATCGATGCCCTGACCGTCTTTGAGTTGTATACATCAGTGCATGAGAGGAGCACCGTCATGACTCCGCCGAGCGCAGAAGCGCTGCGGATCACGGTACCGAGGTTTCCCGGATCGCGAACCGAGTCGAGGAGAAGTATCGGTCCGTCCCGCTCTATCGCCGCCTCAGGCGTGATAAATTCCCGCATGCGGCAGAGCGAGATCACGCCCTGCGGAGCGCTCTCGGTCGATATCCGTTCAAATGCGGGACGTGCAAAAACGAACACCTCTCCGCCGACCGACATAACATCGCGCGCTACGGAAATGAGTCTCGCTGCATCGCTCTCGCAGATGTATGCCTCCGTTACGAGCCCTGCCCGAACTGCCTCAAGCGTGAGCTTAACTCCCTCGCAGAGAAATGTTCGCGTTGATTCACGCCGCCGTCTGTCGGAAAGGCGCACCGCCGCCGACACGCGCGGGTTCTGACGCGAGGCAATATACGGCACACTCACGCCGCCAAGTATGAAGTTTTCCATAAGTCTCCGTCCCAATAAATCGACATCCGCTAAAGAGCCGGACATCGCGTCCGCAAGCGTCACAGCGCGCACACCGCCGCAGCCGGACAACCCCATACGTGCTCCCACGGGGGGTGTCGGCGCAAACACACGTCAACTGCCCGAAAAAATACTCAAAGGGTGCTGCGTGCGCGCGCAACACCCTATGGTTATTGACTTAAAGAGCCGCCTTAGCGCGCTCTGCGATATCCGCAAATGCTTCCTTATCGTTTACTGCGATCTCGGCGAGCATCTTACGGTTCAGGTTGATACCAGCGAGCTTCAGACCGTGCATAAACTGAGAATAGTTCATGCCGCACGCCTTTGCCTGTGCGGATATACGTGTGATCCAAAGAGCACGGAAGTCTCTCTTCTTCTGCTTACGTCCGATATAAGCATAGTTGCCGCTCTTCATTACGGCCTGCTTTGCCATCTTGAAATGCTTGCTCTTTGAACCCCAATATCCCTTTGCAGCCTTGAGGATTCTGTTTCTTCTCTTGCGCGTCATTACGGCGCCTTTAACTCTAGCCATTTTATATTCTTCCTTTCTCCGTTATGTGGTCACTCTCAGTCGCGGCCGATAAGTCTCTTGACATTCGCAGTCATTGCGGGGCTGAGTATCTGACTGTCTCTCAGATGTCTCTTCCTCTTCTGCGTCTTCTGTCCGAGATTGTGACGGTGATCGGAATGATATGCTTTTACCTTACCGGTGCCCGTAACGGAGAACCTTTTGGCGGAAGCCTTGTGTGTCTTGATCTTTCCCATAGTTTCCTGTGTCCTTTCGGTATTATTTTGCCGCAGAGCGGCAAACGCACGTTTCACGCACGGTTGTGCATTACTTCTGATTTTTCAGAGGTGCAATAAACATGGTGAGCTGCCGTCCCTCAAGGGTCGGCTTCTTATCGACCGAGCCGAGCTCGGCACACGCCTCGGCAAATCTGCCGAGCATATCGCGCCCGAGTTCCTGATGGGCGATCTCTCGCCCCTTGAAGCGGAGGCACACGCGTACCTTGTTTCCCTCGGAGAGAAACTTCTTTGCGCGGTTCGCCTTCGTATCAAAATCGTGCTTGTCGATGCGGCAGGAGAGCTGTACCTCCTTGACCTCAACGGTCTGCTGCCGACGTCTCGCTTCCTTCTCCTTCTTGTCACGCTCATAGCAATACTTGCCGTAATCCATCGCGCGGCACACCGGAGGCGTCGCCTGCGGTGCTATCAGCACAAGGTCAAGGTCGCGGTCATAGGCGTATTCCTTTGCAGAATCAAGGCTCATGACGCCGAGCTGTCCGCCGTTCTCATCGAGCATACGGACTTCTTTTGCTCTGATGTCGTCATTGATATGCAGTTCTTTTGCGCTTATTGTCAGCACCCCCAAAACTAAAAAACGTGCCGGAACACATGATCCCCGCACGGACACGCCGTCCGTCGGACGGCCGCCTATTGACCGGGCACGCCGATGCGGCACGGTGAGAACGGAGATGTGTTCTGCTTCTTTGTACAGGCAACATTATATCACCTCATCTCCGGTTTGTCAACACCCGTCGGAAAATTTTTTCATACATCCTTCGCCGCGTGCCGCAGCTAATAATTTTCCGCTACCCTTGATTTTCTCCGCACAAGATAGTATAATGTAGATACAATATGTCTCATACTGTCATCTAACGGGAGGGTGCGCCGCATTGGAACGCGTATCAAAGCACAATTACTACCTCGACATCGCCGAAACCGTATCGGAAAGAGCGACCTGCCTCAGACGCCGTTTCGGCGCGATCATAGTAAAGAACGACGTCATAATATCTACAGGCTACAACGGCGCTCCGCGCGGCAGGCAGAACTGCACCGACCTCAAGTTCTGTATGAGGGAGAACATGGGTATCCCTCGCGGCGAGCGATACGAGCTGTGTCGGTCCGTTCACGCCGAGGCGAATGCGATAATCGCTGCTTCGCGCGAGAATATGCTCGGCTCCACGCTCTATATGTGCTGCACCGATCCGCAAAGCGGAGATATAATCGGCGGTGTCTGCTCCTGCATGATGTGCAAGCGCCAGATCATCAACGCCGGGATCGAACGTGTCATAATCCGAGAGGATCCAGAAAACTACACGGTCTGCGAGGTAACCGACTGGATCTCGGATGACGACAGTCTGAGCGGACGTCTCGGTTATTGAGATATCGCAAAAACAAAACCTGCGGGAAGTGAATCACTGTATGTCAAAGGAATCTGCACTCCTCTGTCCCGAGCGGACGGCGGAAACCGAAACGAAAATCTATCTTTTCGTATGCACAGGAAATACGTGCCGCTCGCCTATGGCGGCGGCACTGTTCAATCATCTTTATGCGACTCCCGAGCGCCGCGCTGTATCGGCGGGGCTGTCGGCTGCCGGCGCTCCGATATCGGAGCATGCGGCGGGCGCTCTCATGGAGCGCGGTGTACTGCCGTCGCCTGCCAATGACTACCTGCACCATCTGTCGCGGCAAGTCAGCGATGAAATAATAAAGAATGCCGACTGCGTCATCGGAATGAGCTCCGCGCACGCGATGCGGCTCATGATGGCGTATCCGCAATACGCTTCAAAAATATACGCCATGCCGCGCGATATTTCCGATCCGTTCGGCGGAGATGCGGACGTTTACCGACGCTGTCTCTGCGAAATCGAGTCCGGGCTTCGGGACATTTTTGCACCTGAAACCGTATCGGACGGTAAAGACGGAGAAAATACTGCAGACGGATGCGACGGTGATGACCGTTGCAACGCCGACGACGCCAACAGCTGCAACGGCGAAAACAGTGACGGCAACGATGGCTGAGCATACCGTCACGATACGCTCGGCGGATGCTCGCGATGTGTCACGCATATGCCGGGCGGAATCCGAAATCTTCTCGTCTCCGTGGTCCGAGACATCCGTGACATCCGCACTCGCCGATCCTATATACACCGTGCTTATCGCAGAATCGGACGGTACATTTTGCGGATATCTGACAGCATCGGTATGCGCCGGTGAGGCGGAGCTTCAGCGAATAGCCGTACTTCCGGAACGGCGGAGATCGGGCACGGCAAAAAAGCTCATCGAAGAGTTTCTCCGAACGTGCCGCGACGCTGCTCTTGACGAAGTGTACCTTGAGGTCAGAACCTCCAATGCTGCGGCGATATCCCTCTATCAAAGCCACGGCTTCTCCGAATATGCGCTGCGTCACGCTTACTACACGATGCCGACAGAGGACGCGTTGCTCATGAAATGCGTTTTATGCATTTGACTAACAATTGATTCTGCGACCGCAACACTATCACAGCACCGCCGCGCAGCGTATCAGAAATACGCGCCGTTGCGGCAGAAAGGCCACATTCACCTATGATAATCTTCGGAATCGAGAGCTCCTGCGACGACACCGCTGCCGCAGTGATCGATACTGTAAATCCCGAGGGATCGGGAAAATATAGACTATTGTCTAACGTCGTCTCATCCCAGACCGATGTTCACGCTCTTTACGGCGGAGTCGTGCCCGAGCTTGCAAGCAGATGTCATGCCGAAGCAATATCGGCAGTCACAGCCGAGGCGCTTCGCCGCGCGGATATAACGACCGACGAGATCGGTGCCGTAGCTGTCACATTCGGTCCCGGCCTGATCGGCTCTCTCCTCGTCGGAGTCAGCTTTGCCAAAGCTCTCGCTTCGGCACTTTCGGTGCCGCTCATACCGGTAAACCATATCGAAGCTCATGCAGCTGCAGTACTCATCGAACACCCGGACATACGTCCGCCGTACCTTGCACTCATCGTATCGGGAGGGCACACCTCTTTCTACCGAGTAGATGATGGGTTCGTTTTCACCGAGATCGGCGCATCGCGCGACGATGCTGCCGGCGAAGCGTTCGACAAGGTCGGACGCGTAATGGGACTCCCGTATCCCGGCGGCGCGGCTATGGATCGGCTTGCCGCCGAAGGCTTGCGACGCGACGATTACCGCGCAATAAAATTCCCCTCACCTGCGATCGGAGACTCTCTCGAATTCTCTTTCAGCGGTTTGAAGACCGCCGTCATAAATTATCTGCACACTGCCTCCGCACGCCTCGGAACAGCATCCGAGTCAGAGCTTCCTTTAAACCTCCGTGAGGACATCGCGGCAGCGCTGACATCGGTCGTGGTTGACGGTATCACATCGAAGCTGCGCTCGGCTGCGGAAAGCGGCGAATATTCAGCCGTTGTCATGGCGGGCGGCGTTGCCGCGAATTCACATCTGCGGCTCGCAGCCGCCGAGCTCTGCCGAGAGCTTGGCATTGCATTTCTAACCCCGTCTCTGCCGCTATGCGCGGATAACGGCGCAATGACCGCCGCTGCAGGAGCTGAGTTGTACAGCGTCGGCATAACCGCAGGCTCCGATCTCAATGCATTCGCTTCGGATGAGAGCGTGTGCGCATATACAGCAGCGTTAAGACACACCGCCGACAGCTGACCTGCCGCTAAGAAGCAAGGTGCTTGCCGAAATTATACGGCAGCGTAATTCTGCTCATGCCTATTTTTCAACAGGAGTTTTCAACAGGGTGTTGAAAACTTTCGGCGTCACCATCGCATCGGTATATTTACTCTCAAACCACTTGCAGCACAACACTTTTCAATCAGCGCCCTGCCTCATGCCACCTTATATATGCAGTTGTAATTTCAATTTAGGCAGGATTTTCTCGTATTTTTCACAGATGCATGATTTATGCATTTGATTAAAACCCGTGCGCACAGCGTCACGCAATACGAACATTATAAAAGAGGATAACATGAAGATCACTCCACATTATAACGATTCGGCATTCATCGTCCCGGGAAGTGTTATCGACCGTCTGACGGACAAGAATGCTCCGCCTGTCGCCCCGCTCCTGTATGCACTCTCAAAATCAGATTTTACAGTTTCATCCGCTGCAGCGGAGCTCGGCATAACGGAAGATGAATTTATATCCGCCGTGACCGAATGGGAGCGTGCGGGAGTAGTGACGGTATCCGAACAGGACGGTAACGCAAAACGCACGCAGAAACATACAGAAACCCGTCGGGCAGCGAAAAAGACCGGCGATAACGGCAGAGAGAGCGGCAGCTCAATGAACTCTCCGGAAGCAAAACCGTACAAGTTATCCTCCGCACTTCCGACATACACCACCGAAGAAACCGCAAAATTTCTTGAGGACAACAAGCGAACGGCGGAAATCATAGATTCATGCGAAAACATAATCGGCAAAATCTTCACGACCGCCGAAACAAGCATAATAGTCGGCATGCTCGACCATCTGTCTCTTTCTGGTGAATACATACTCCTGCTCTTTGCACACGCGGTCAAGATGGGCAAGCGGTCGGTCCGTTACATCGAAAAGCTCGCGCTCAGCCTTGCTGACCGAGATATTACCACGTATGCGGAGCTTGAAGAAGAGCTTGCAAGGATGGAGCTGACCGAAAGCACGCTCGTCGGAGTCAGGCGTATGTTCGGCATCGGACGCCGCGCTTTTACCGCAAAGGAACAACAGATGGTGCGCGATTGGTGTGTATCATGGAGCTTCGGACTCGATGTGATCGGAATGGCATACGAGATCACCGCGAACAGCACCGGCGATGCTTCACTCCCGTATGCAAATAAGATTCTGTCAAGCTGGCATGACGCAGGGCTGCGCACTGCCGCAGAGGTTGACGCCTACATATCGAAGAAAAACGAAGAGCGCGCCGCCGCAAAACATGCAGAAAATCAGACCTCAAGCTTTGATACGGACGACTTCTTTGAAGCTGCTCTCAAACGCTCATACGGAGACTGAACCGACGAGGAAAGGATTTACATACATATGTCATACTGTAAGGAAGACCTTCAGGCAGTACGCGCTCTGCTGCGGTCGCGCAGAGCCGAGGCGGTCGCAACATATGAGGCACACCGTGCCGAGGCATCTGCAGCCATCCCGGCCATAATCCCCGTCGAGCAAAGTCTTGCTTCAACGGGCAGCCGCATCATGTCAGCTGCTCTGTCGCACGGCCTTGACGGTGAATCCCTCGCCGACATTCGCGCCGAAAACGAGCGCCTGCGTGCACTGCGCCGCCGTCTGCTCACGTCGGCAGGCTATCCTGAGGATTGGCTCGACATTAAGTATTCATGCCCGGCGTGCTCGGACACCGGATACGTCGGTATCAATATGTGTACCTGCATGAAGCGGGAGCTCGTAATGGCAGCTTTCCGAAGCTCGGGACTCGCCTCGCTGCTTGAAACCCAGTCGTTCGGCACATTTTCGACCGATTTTTACACGGGTGAGGATCGCAGACGTATAGAGACTAATGTGAAACTACTGCGTGAGTTTGCCGAAGGTTTTTCAGGCTCGGGATCCGACTCGTGGCTCCTTCTCGGCGCCACAGGTCTCGGTAAGACACACTTATCAACATCGGTCGCGCGAGTCGTCATTGAACGCGGATACAGCGTAGTCTATGAAAGCGCACAGGGGATCATATCGGACTTTGAATCCAAGCGCTTCGGCGGAGATTATCTGAGCCGCCGAGACGAGAGATACTTCGACTGCGACCTGCTAATCATAGACGATCTCGGGGTCGAGATATCAAATCAATTCACCGTATCCTGCATATACAATATAATAAATGACCGTATCAACAACGGAAAATCCACGATCATCAACACTAACCTCTCCCAAAGCGAGCTGCGCTCACGGTATGCGGATCGCATCACAAGCCGACTGTTCGGAGAATTCCGTCCGCTCCTCTTTACGGGGAATGACATCCGCGGGCAGAAGATCAAAAAATAATGTCAGGCAGCGGGCACTCTCCCGCTCTGCATATAAATTCAACACTTAGCGAAAGGACAGAAGAAATTATGAAGCTTGGAGCAATGGTTGAGTCATTCAGACTCGGATTCAGAGGAGGCGTCGAAAAGGCTGCCGAGATAGGGGTTGACGGAGTTCAGGCAGGTGCAACCGAAGGCTGGCTCGCGCCCGAAAATATGACTGCCGAACGCATCCGCGAGGCACTCGACATCGTAAAGTCCAACGGACTCGTCTTCTCCGCACTGTGCGGTGACTTCGGTCACGGCTTCGGTGATGCCGAAAAGAACAAAGTATACGTTGACAAATCAAAGCGGGTGCTCGACCTCTCGATGGAGCTCGGCTGCCGCATCGTTACGACGCATATCGGCACCGTGCCGGAGGAGGAATGCGAGACTAAGGAGATCATGCGCAGCGCCTGCCGCGAGCTTGCAGAGTATGCAGACTCCGTCGGAGCGGTCTTTGCCGTCGAAACGGGCCCCGAAAAGGGGTATATCCTTGCAGATTTCCTTGCAAGCCTCGGTGCCGAGGGTGTCCGTGTAAACTTCGACCCCGCAAATCTCGTAATGTGCGTTGACGACCGTCCCGAGGAAGCCCTGAAGTATCTCGGAAAATACGTCGTACACACTCACGCTAAAGACGGAATCATGCTTCAGAAGAAGCTCGACGAAGCAGTAGAAATGAACGAAGAGGCGAAGAGCCACGCAGCTATGCTCGCAATGGGTGAGCGTTATCTCGAGCTGCCGCTCGGCGAAGGTGATGTCAACTTCGATGTGTATCTTCCCGCGCTGAAGGCAACCGGATTTGACGGATTCCTCACGATAGAGCGCGAAGTAGGCGGCACGCCCGAACGCGATATCGCACTTGCCGCTACGTTCCTGCGTGAAAAGATGGCAAAGTTCGGTCTGTAATTATGAAGCTGTTTATTGCATCGGACATCCACGGCTCGGCGTATTACACGGATCTGCTGCTCGACCGCTACCGCAAATCGTCAGCCGAGCGGATAATTCTGCTCGGAGATGTGCTCTACCACGGTCCGCGCAATGACCTCCCGCGAGACTACGCTCCGAAACGCGTCGCCGCAGCTCTGAATGCAGTCGCCGACAGGATCCTCGCTGTCCGCGGCAACTGCGATGCGGAGGTGGACGGGATGGTACTCGACTTCGATATTTCGAGCGACCGTCTTGTAATTTTAGATGGAAATCGTGTCATACGTGCC
>CAKSEM010000051.1 GCA_934446485.1 uncultured Eubacteriales bacterium
TTTTTTACACTTCTACTACTTCTTTATCACACATCAGCAAAGTCCGCGGTATATAAACTCTCCTGCAAAGCGGCGTACTGCGCTTTTTATGATCGGATCAAGCTCACATTTTTCTATGACGTAGTCGGTCGTGTCCGAATCGAGCCGCAGATGGACCATGACCATATCGGCGTACTGTTCAATGCGCGAGAGGTCGCGTGAGAGGGAACGCTGAATCGGCGAATCTTCATTCTGGAGGCAAAGCCGCATCGAAGCGATCGGTGTCTTTATCTGATGCGCCCATGCGGTGTAGTAATCGACATTTTCCGCAAATTTGGAGCGTGCTTGCCGCTCGAGCTCAAGCTCCTCATCGCACAGCATATGTATAATGCGGATCAGTTCACTCTCCAATGCCCCGGTAACCTCGGGAAAACGGTGTTGGATCACGTCGCACATCCCGTCAAGAGCTCTCATCTCCCGCCATTCCTCCGTCCTGCGACGCAGTACGCATATTCCGAACACAGCTGCGGCGAGTGCCGCAAGAGCTGTCGGATACAGTACCGCCTTGAGCGGCAGCCCGTAAAGTGCAAAGGTTATATAATAGATCGCGATTATAACAGCGGCAAAGACGATACTGCGCCTTTGCCGCCGCATATCAAGCCTCAGAACGGTAAAAAAATCCTTCATTTCAGCATATACCCCACGCCGTGCTTCGTACCGATGAAATCATGTATTCCCGCTTCCTCGAGCCGCCGTCTGAGCCTTCCGATGTTGACGCTCAGTGTGTTGTCATCGATGAAGCTGTCCGTCTCCCACAACTCTTCCATAATGCGTTCGCGGCTCACGACCCGCCCGCGGGCGCGCATAAGAGCTGCCATGATCTTTACCTCATTTTTCGAGAGAGAAAATTCACCACCGTCATACTTCAGACTGCACCGTTCGAGATCGAGAGTTATGCCGTGATATTCGGGGAGCAGCTCAGAAGCAGAGAAATCGTATGCCCGCCTCAGAAGTGCACTGATCTTAGCAATAAGAACGCTGCCGTCGAACGGTTTGGTTATGAAGTCGTCGGCGCCCATCGTCATTGCCATGACGATGTTCATATTGTCTCCGGCCGAGGATATGAATATGATCGGCACGTTTGAACGGCGTCGAATTTCCTCGCACCAGTGGTAACCGTTGTAGAACGGTAGGGCGATGTCGAGGAGCACAAGATCGGGGCGCTGTGCATCAAATTCTTCGTTCACCGCTTGAAAATCCCTGACTGCGTAAACCGAAAATCCCCACGATTCTGCTTGTTTTGTTACTGCATCGGCTATGCCGCGGTCGTCCTCGACGATCATGATCTTGTACATTTGCCCCTCCTCAGATATTCGCTGTGTCTACATTGTAGCACAAACTCGCGTGTTTTTCAAAGAAAACGGTAAAATGGCGGTATCAGACGGGAGATATGCGAAGACGCTTGAAATTTTCTGCAGTCTGTGATAGAGTATATGCAGAAAATACGCGCGGTGCGCACTGAACGGAGTATTACATATGATAGACAGAACGTATGCTGATTTTGCATGGGAGAAGACCTCAGAACTCCTAAATATAGATTCACCGTCAGGATATACCGATGACGCGGCACGGTATGTGAAAGGCGCCTTTGAGGCTCTCGGATATTCTTCTGAGATGACAGTCAAGGGCGGAGTGCTCGTCGATCTCGGCGGTACTGACAGAGAAGATGCGCTCCTCCTTGAGGCGCACGTAGATACGCTCGGTGCTATGGTTGCGGAAATCAAGGATAGCGGCAGACTTCGCCTTGCGCCGCTCGGCGGGATGAGCGCAAACAACGGTGAGGGCGAGTGTTTGCGTGTCCGCACGCGGCGCGGTAAAATATATGACGGAACGCTTCAACTGTGCAACGCCTCGGTGCACGTGAACGGAGATTATGCGACGGTACAGCGGAGCTGGGACACGGTGGAAGCGGTAATAGACGAAGATGTGACCTCGGCGGACGCTTGCCGTGCGCTCGGCATCGAGGTCGGCGATATCGTGGCCTTCGAGGCTCGGAGCAGACGCACCGGCAGCGGATACCTGAAGAGCCGTTTTCTCGATGATAAGCTGTCGGTTGGGATACTTCTCGGATTTGCAAAGTATCTGAAGGATTCCGGCTCGCTTCCCGAGAGGCGAATATATGCACATATAACCGTATATGAGGAGGTCGGGCACGGTGGCTCGGCATCGGTTCCGGCAGGCGTTACAGAGGCGATATCTGTAGACATGGGTTGTGTCGGCGACGGCATCAGATGTACCGAGCGGCAGGTATCGATCTGCGCTAAGGATTCGGGTGGGCCGTACAGCTACAGTACGGTCGGTGCCCTGATCGAAGCTGCGCGCTCCACGGGTGCCGATTATGCGGTTGACGTTTACCCTCACTACGGATCGGACGTTGAGGCAACACTCCGTTCCGGTGCCGATATCAGGCACGGCCTGATAGGTGCCGGAGTCTATGCAAGCCACGGATATGAGCGCAGCCATATAGACGGTGTATACAACACGCTCCTTGTGCTGTGCGGCTTTGCACTGTGACGGTCGGGATACAAAAGAACGAGGGACACAGGTTCTGTGTCCCTCGTTCTTTTGTGCGTCCGTTATTTTATGAGACCTATTTTTTCAAACGGGTTCTCTTTAAGGCGTTTAAGCCCGTCTGCTGTGAGTCGGAAGTCGCTGTTTTCATATGAGACGAACATATCGGTGTCGCCCGTGTAGTTGTTTTCGTTTGTTACCTGGGGGTCGCGTACCGAATTGCCCTCTCCGTTCAGTCCGACACTTACGAACAGATTGTCCTTCAGAATGTTCGATGCGCGCGGAGCTTCACGTTCCGCGATCGCGATCACATCTTCATCGGAGAGCTTTGCATAGTCTGCAAGCCTTTCCGAATCAACGTATTTGTAAAGCTGCTCCCAGATCGTTCCGCGGTAGTGTTCACGCCAAATCTCACTGTCGAAGTTTACGGCAAGGAGTCTCTCGGATATCCCGTGTCCGGTCCCGTAGCGGTTGTAGAGATCGGCAAACCATCCGCTCGATATATCGGGATCTCCTCCGAGCTCAAGATTCCAGTTGGCAAAGGAGAGAGTCCAGCGGACGTCTACAAATATGTTGTTTCTGATGTCGGAGAACTGTGCGCCGTTGCCGAATATCGCGGCGTCGTGCGAATAAAATTCGGAGAAACCAGAGCTGCGCGCGAATATGTTGCCGATAATCTCGGCACCCATAGTGCCGTCATCCTCATATATCATTATGACACCGCAATCCTTGTGCTGTTCGTTCCCGATGTCGTGGAAGTAGTTGTAGTTGACGCGGATACCCATGAGTGACGGGTCGCGTCCAAAGTATACAACTCCCATGTCGCCGAAGGTGCGGCCGCAGTCGTGGAACTCGTTGTACAGTACTTCGACATCGTTCGAACGGATCTCAATTCCCTCATGATTGAAGTTGTAGATTTCGCAGTTCATGATGCGGAGTCCGAGGCTGTTTGCAAGCACAGCCGCCTTGTTCGGATGCTCGGTGCGATCTCCGTCATGTATGTCGCAATTAACGATCAGACTCTCGCCGGAGGTAAGAGAAGTGCGGTTTCCACCGGTAATGTCGATTCCGCCGAGCTCAAAATCGTAGATTTCGCAGCTGTCAACGGTGATGCGGCTTCCGACGAGCGTCATGCCGCGTGAGGAGCCGTGCGCTATGGTGCAGTTCTTAAAGGTCAGAGTGTCTGCATTGCTTGCATTGACGATATGACCGCGTGCATACTCCATGTCGAGCCCGTCAAACGTTACGTTTGATGTGCCGCACAGATTGATAATTCCGCCGTTATAGAGTGTCATTGACAGATTTTCTGGATCAAATCCGCTTCCGGGGAGGAAGTAGCAGATGAGCGTTTCCGGATCTATGTAAGACTCTCCCGGGACATCGATCTCCTCGAGAACGTTCAGATAATAGTAGCGTTTGTCGCCTCTGCGCATATAGCTGTTGTAGCCGTATGCACCTGAATTTACGGTCAGATTTCCGGTCTTGCGGTCAAACTGTTCGACACGGAAGCGCTCACAGTGCCATTCAAATGCGAAGTAACCGTGAATGTAGAGATTCTCAAGTGATTCATCCGACCACTTTGCGGCACGGTTCTTGCCGGGGCCGAATACACGCATCGTTTTTGTTCCGTCCCCGTTGTCGATCAGGGATGTCTCGACAGTGCGCTGATAGGAAACACGGTCATTTGCATTAGGCCAACGTGCGGGAGTGAGGGGAGTTTCGCCCATGTAGACTACCTCCTCATTACCGAATATCGATACTGCGGGAGCCTTTGTAAGATACGAGGAAAGATCGATCTGCATGAGTTCTTCGGCAGCGCTTTCGTCTATGATACGCGAGGAGACCTTGCTGTCAGCCTTAGTCACTTTGGACGGGTCGATCTTGACGGCACCGCTGAATGTGACGTTTTCGTTGCGGTATGCGGCATACGTTATCGGAAATTCAGGTGTACCTGAGTCATTTCCGTCGAAATCGACCGTTGCGGTCTGGTTGTATACCCCGCTGCGGAAGAATACAGAGATCGGAGCATCGTGAGAGAGCTTGCGAACCGCATCCCTTGCACCGGCGAGCGTAGCCAGCGGCGCGTCGATCGATCCGACGGACGAATCATCACCGCCCGGTGCAACGAACACGAGTCTCCGTTCGCTGCTTTCACTCTCCCCTTCAGTGAATGTTACCTTGTAGGTGCGGGTGACGGTGCGTTCGCCGACGGTGAACGTAACGGTGATATCCTTTGTGCCGGACAGCTCGGTGTCCACGATGGATATGCTGTCCGAAATGAGTGTGGCGTCAGCCATGCTCCGGAGCCAATTTGCAAAGGTATCGTGATTTACAGAACCTACGAATGTGTAGCTGTACTCAGTGCCGTCCGGGTCGATGAACTGCTCGGGATCCTCGGCGCGGTCACGGGCAGCAGCAAGACGTGACACCATCGTTGCGACCTCTGCACGGGTAGAGCTGCTCTTGGGATTGAAATTTCCGTTCTTGTCGCCGCGAACGAGACCTGTAATGCGGAGAGCTTCGACATCGGCGAATGCCCAGCCCGAGATGCTGTCGGCATCGGCAAATGAATCAGCAGGATCATTGTCGACGATATCAAGCTTTATGTACTTCAAAAGGCGAACAAAAAGTGCGGCGAGTTCCTGGCGCGTTATCTGGTTTTCAGCCTTGAACGTGCCGTTTTCATACCCGCGCACGAGCCCCGCATCGGCAGCCCAAAGGACGCAGGCGGCGTACCACTCGGTTCCTTTGACGTCCGAGAAACCGGACACGGTCGGAGCCGACAGATCTGCGTCGGCTATGCGTGAGAGGAGCGTGACAAGCTCTGCGCGCGTCATGTTTTTGTTCGGCGCAAAGATTTCGTTGCTCTGACCGAGCATGGCGCCGCGCTGCCATACGTCGAGTACGGCATCGTAGAACCAGTCGCCGGGTGCGACATCCTTAAACGGCAGCTCCGCGTCGGCATGAGCTGCAGCCGGGATCATGCAGAGGAGCAGTGCGACCGTCATGATCAGAGATAGAAGTTTTTTCATTCGGTAATACAGCCTTTCTGAATGGTATATCACGGGGAACGTTATCTCCGTGAATTGTGTTACATACATTATATCATATTTGTGAGAATTTCGCAACTGCTTTTTGGCGGGAGCTTTTGCATATGTGGCATTTGTCATATTTATGCTTTGGTATGCATCGGCACTGATGAATTTATGTTGCGACAACAGTTCTTTTGACCTCGTCTACGAACCTTGCTATATCCTCCGGCACATTCTTTGAATAAAGGAGCCCGTAGGGGATGCTGTAATCCCATTCGACCGGAACGGTTACGAGTCCCGGGTGAACATCGCGCCGGCACTCTATTGTGAGAAGCACGTTCACCGTTTCCGCACAACGGTTGAATACCGACATATCATAGAACTGAGCTGTGTCTTCAATGCGTATTTCCGGATGGTTCCGCTCAAGCTCATCACGCAGAAAGTCGTTTACTCCCGAGTCTCCGCGCCGTACCATCATGAGCGTTTCGCCGTGAAGCTCCGAAACCGAGATCGCGGTCTTTTTTGCAAGATGGTGCTCACGCGGGACTGCGATCATCTTTCGGTATCTTCCGAGCGGCAGGAAGTTGCACATTGACATCCATGTGCGCGAGTCGCACACCCCGATGAGAAAGTCGAATTTTTTCCCTAGCCTTCCGATCTCAGAAAGAATGCCCTCATGATCGTCCTCAAACGGAACGAGATGGAGGCGATGCTCCGGGAACTTTTTGTTTACACGGTACCAGATATCCATGAATGGCTTTGCCGGGTTCAGAAGCGATGTTCCGACACAGAAGGTGGTTTCATAACGTTCCTCTGCCGTCTTTGCTTCGGCAACTGCCTTTTTTGCGTAGTCCATCATAAATTCCGCGCTTTTGCGGATCATCTGACCCGCTGCGGTAAGCTGCACACCGTTCGGAGTCCGACGGACGAGCTCCAGCCCCAGTTTGCTTTCAAGGGTGTTGATCTGTTTCATTACGGCGGTCGGAGAAAGATACAGGTGATCGGAAGCCTTGGTAAAGCTCCCGCTGTCTGAGACCGCTATGAAGGTGTCAAGAAGTGGATCGTACATGATATGCCCCCACACAGTATAAACTTTAGGTTGATACTATGATAACATATCGGATATTGCGTGTCATGGGAGCGCATGGTATAATACGGTTAAAGGAAGGGGTGATACTGTGGGAAAGTCGCTTATTGTCTATTATTCAAGGGCGGGTGAAAATTACGTCAGCGGTCAGATCAAGGTGCTTGATGTCGGCACACTGAGTTTGCAGCTCGGAGTCTTTGCGATATTACGGGGGCGGACATATTCCGCATAGTGCAGACGGAGCCGTATTCCGATGTGTATAACGACTGTATCGAATAAGCCCGCGCAGACCGTAATAACGACGCGCGGTCTAGTATTTTGCGCTGTCACGAGAGTCTTGACGGATACGATGTAATATACTTCGGGTATCCGAACTACTGGGGAACTATGCCGATGGCAGTATTCACATATCTCGAATCTTACGATATGTCGGGGATGCGCATATGCCCGTTCTGCACGCACGAAGGCGGCGGCCTCGGGAACAGTGTCGGCGATATACGGAGGCTGTGTCCCACATCTGATGTGTCTCCGGGGCTTGCAATCCGCGGGAGCGCTGCATCAGAATCGGAGCCGTTACTAAGAGATTGGATAGAAAGAATAAGGGGGGAGAAACAGAGATGAAAACTGTTGACAGAGCGGAATTCGAAAAACTGAACATTTTCGGAACCGGAGAGGCAAACACCGCTTACGCGTGTTACTTTTCGGGAAACTCTTACCTGAATCCGCTGACCGATCCCGAAAGGACGGTATTTCTTGCAAACGTAACATTTGAATCCGGCTGCCGAAATGCATGGCACATACACCATGCGAAGAGCGGCGGCGGTCAGATTCTTATCTGCACGGCGGGAGAAGGATGGTATGCCGAGGAGGGGCGCTCTCCCGTACATCTCACTCCCGGCACGGTTGTAACCGTACCTGCGGGAGTAAAGCACTGGAACGGAGCTGCAAGCGACAGTTATTTTTCACACATAGCAGTTGAGGTGCCGGGAGACGGTTGCTCTACTGAATGGTGAGAGGCTGTGTCGGATGAAGAATACGGTTTATGCGGGAGGGCAAACGTATGAACTATGTCACACTGTCAAACGGAGTGAAGATGCCGCAGCTCGGCTACGGCGTGTATCAGGTAACGGCGGATGATTGCGAGAGGTGCGTCTCCGACGCATTGGCTGTCGGGTACCGCTCGATCGACACCGCACAGTCGTACTTTAACGAGAGCGAGGTCGGTGCCGCCATTGAAAAATCTGGGATCGATCGCTCTGAGATATTCCTTACGACTAAGGTGTGGATAGATAACTACGGATATGACGCAGCACGTGCATCCGTAGAAGAGTCCATGCGCCGCCTCCGCACTGAATATCCCGATCTCTGCCTTCTGCATCAGCCGTTTTCGGATTACTACGGCGCATGGCGCGCTCTTGAGGAGCTTTACGAATCAGGCGTGATCCGTGCGATCGGCGTGTCGAACTTCTATCCTGACCGACTTGTGGATATCTGTTCCTTTGCGAATATACGCCCCATGGTAAATCAGGTCGAGATACACCCGCTGCACGCTCAGAAGAACTCTATGGAATGGATGAGAAAGTATGATGTGCAGCCGGAGGCATGGGCCCCGTTCGGAGAGGGCAGAGACGGTATGCTTGAAAATTCGGCTCTTGCCGAAATTGCCGCGCGGCATAATAAGAGGCGGCACAGATCATCCTGCGGTGGCATCTGCAGCGCGGTGTGGTAGTGATCCCAAAGACCGTTCATGCGGATCGCATGCGAGAGAATCTCGATGTGTTTGACTTTTCTCTCTCCGCCGAAGAGACGGAAGCGATCGATCGGCTCGACCTTGGAAAGAGTGCATTCTTCTCACATGAAGACCCTGCAATGGCTGAGTGGTTTGCCGATATGGTAGTTCGCCGCCGTACGAATCATGACAGCGAAAGTGAGGTAAAGAAATGGTGATAAAACGTGTACTTTGTGCTATAATGATGTTGGCATCGGTGCTGATACTTGCTTCATGCGGCGGAAGTCCGGCAGTTACGGATACATCTTCTGCCGATACCTATGCAAATGTCGGCAGCAATGCAGCAGCCACGGCTTCGGCACCGCCCGAAACCGACGTTCCGTCGTGCGGTGTGCTGGTCGCGTACTTTTCATGTACGGGGAATACAGCATCTGCCGCAGAGAAAATAGCAAAGCTGACCGGTGCCGACCTTTATGAGATCGTTCCGGCGATTCCGTACACGTCGGATGACCTCAACTATAATGATGACAACTGCCGTGCCAACCGCGAGATGAATGACCCGGTTTCACGTCCGGAAATCGGAGGCGAGAAGCTCGACATATCCGGGTACGATACCGTGATCATAGGATATCCGATATGGTGGGGCACAGCCCCGCGAATCATCGACACATTCCTTGATACTTATGATTTGTCAGGCAAGACGGTGCTTCCGTTCTGTACCTCCGGCAGCAGCGGTGTATCAAGATCGGTCGGTGATATAAAGAGTGCCGCGCCCGATGCAGATGTCAGAGACGGTCTTAGAATGAACGGTGCGGATGACGCGTCCGTAGAAAGCTGGCTGCGCGCCGGCGGCGCTGTAAAATGATGTTATGTGCTCACGTTGATGGGCACTTGCAAAATTCAAACTGAAAGGTGCCTTCGCGCGGCGGAGGCGGTGGTGAAACGTATGAAAAAGCTTGTGGCATACTTTTCGGCAAGCGGTGTGACGAAGAAGGTCGCACAGAAAATAGCGTCTGCGGCAGGTGCCGATCTTTTTGAGATCGTACCTGAAGAG
>CAKSEM010000052.1 GCA_934446485.1 uncultured Eubacteriales bacterium
ATGGAGTACGATATCGGATATATCAGGTACGGCGGAAGGTTGAACATAGGGACGCACAGTGTCGTATAGTTGCCGTATACTGCCGTAGCTTCAGCCTCGCTCATACCGCGGAATGTCTGAAGCAGGCGCTGGATCAGTGCCATATCTATGAGGTTCGTAAGGCTCATAACCGATGCACTGACCGTTATGGGGATCGCAATAAGTGCAATCCTCTTCAGTATCTTTCCTGCAGGATCACATGTCTCATCCACTCCCGATACCGATATATATTCGGCATCGTACTTTTCATTGCGGAAGAGCATTTTAGAGAATGTCAGGAAGACCATACCGAGTCCGGCACCGATAGTGACACCGAGCACCGCGTAACCCGCAACGTAATGAATGGTCGACGGATCACCTCCCCATCTGCCGAGAGCATATCGCGCAAATGCTATGCCGAGGAACAGCTTGCACAGCGCCTCGATCAGCTGAGACACCGCAACGGGCGCCATAAACTGATACCCTTGAAAGTAGCCGCGCAGCGCACTCGATATGCATATAAAGAAAAGCGTAGGCGCTATGGCTATAATGCAGTAGTAGGTAGGGTCGGCCTTAAGAAGGGACGCGAACCCGTGCGCTCCGAAGAACATAGCCGACGTTCCGACGAGTCCGACGATAAAGAACAAGAGGAGCGCCAAACGAAACACTCGCTTTACCTGCTTCATTCTCCCGACTGCTCGGTTTTCTGCAACGAGTATCGATATTGCAACCGGAAGACCGGCAGTTGAAACCATGTAGAAGAACGTATATATCGTATAGGCGGAGTTGTAGTACCCCATCCCCTGATCACCGACAACGTGATTCATCGGGATCTTGAAAAGTACACCTATAGCCTTGATTATAAGATTTGATATTGTCAGAACAAGAACGCCCGAGAAGAACATTTTCGTGCTGGTTTTGCTTTTACTGTTTTCCATGTACGCCTCACAATTCAGAAATGTTATATACCGATTCGCAACGCATCGGTATCGCTGCCTATGAATTCGCGGAACATCGACTCAGGCGGCACCATAGACGGTTCAAAGTACCGACTGGATTCAAGCTGCGAAAGCCTCAGGATCAGATCAGCGGCACACCGACGGTTCGGGTCGTCCTGCGGAACCGATCTTAGAAGAGGCAGGGCATACCTTGCAAGAAGTAACATTTCATAATCCAGGAATGAATCGATCCTTACCTTGACCGCCGCAGTGTACGGAAATATGTTCGCATCCTCATTTGCACGCACCGTACTCCAACACTTGAGTGTGAACTCAGGCGCCGCATTTCGGAAGAGGTAGTCTCTCACGGTGCGTCTGAGAAGTCTGACTTCATCGGCGGTAAAACTCACGTCGCAAAGCTCAACATCGTCGGAAACACATATAAAAATACTTGTATACAGATCGCCGAAAAAGCGCGTTACCTCGGGATACATTGCTTGAATTCCCTCGAAAATGTATACATCACGCGGATCGGGCACGTATTCACGATAGCCGCTGCGCTTGCCCGACATGAAGTCAAATATCGGTATCTTAACACGCTCTCCGGCAAAGAGCGACTCGGTAAAGCTTTTGAAGTACGGAAGATCTATCGTCTCAGCCGAATCAAAGTCCGGTGTCGATCCGTCAGGAGTTTCGGCACGGAGATCGTCGCGATAGAAGTCATCGATCGACATTACGACCGCGCGATATCCCGCCTCCTCTATCTCGCGCGAGAGAAGCCTCGCAGTTGTAGTCTTTCCGGAGCAGGTCGGACCGGCAAGTGCGATAACCCGTCTTCCGCAGGAGAGCACGTCTCCGGCAGCGGCACACAGCCGCCCCTCATACTCCCGCTCACATTTGTCAATAAATTTCTCAGCATCGGCGGACGAATTAACGGTAATATTCAGAGGTCTCATTTTCCTCCCTTCTGCTGCCGCAGCGGCAGCCCTCTCATCGAGATGCTTTCTCAGTTCATTTCTGTCCTGTAGAAGCCCATGATCTTATCACGCAGGTCGGCGCGATGTTCATCTCCGCGACCGCTCAGGTATTCATACGGATACTTAGGTTCAAATATACGTTCGATCCTGTCGCCTCGCGGCGATACCAGCTTCGTCGCCGACGATGCACCGACGGCAAAGACCGAATGTATCTCATCCATCATAAAAATATTGTAGAGCCCCTCATGTCCCGGAAGAGAGTAGCCGACATTTTCAAGATTACCGGCAGTGTTCTTCTGTCTGTACATATAATACGGCACATATCCCGCAGTGTCAAGAGATTTTGCGGCAAAGGCAACACATTTCCCCGCTGCTACTCCGTCGCGGTCAAAAACATCGCTGCCGCCGGTCTTGAACTGTGCCGAGCGCTTTACGCTAAAGGCGTGGACCGTAATGTTCTGCGGAGACAGGCTCTCGACCTCCTCAAGTGAGCGTCTGAAGCTCTCCTCGGTATCACCGGGAAGTCCTGCGATCAGGTCAACGTTCAGATTCCCGATACCTGAGTTTGCCGCCATATGATAGGCTGCACGGAAATCGTCAGCCGTATGCGCTCTGCCGATCGTCCTCAACACTTCGTCATCGAGCGTCTGAGTGTTGACCGATAGGCGCGACACACCGAATGAATGTGCAATTCGCAGCTTTTCTTCGGTTATTGTGTCGGGTCTGCCCGCCTCAAGAGTGAACTCATCGGAGGCTGACGCCCGTTCGGCGATATGCGCAAGCAGACGCTCAAGCTGATTTGCATTTAAAACGGTCGGAGTGCCACCGCCGATATATACGCTTGCTATGCGAAGTCCGAGACTGTCGATGATCGACAGCATGTATGTGATGTCCTCCAGCAGAGCATCAAGATATTCCGGAATCATTGAAAGGAGCCTTGGCGTTGTATAAGACACAAACGAGCAGTAGGCGCAGCGCGTAGGACAGAATGGGATCGCAATATACAGACTGCATTCACGCCGCCTCTCCGGAGTCACTATCGGGAGCGCTGTTGCAGCCGTCCTGACCGCAAGGCGCGCTTTTTCATGCGTCGTTCGGCAAACATCCGTAAAGTACGCCTCGGCATCGGTCGGAGTATTTCCCGCCTCAATGAGCGAGGCAGCAATCTTCGCGGGACGGATCCCCGTCAGCATTCCCCACGGCGGTCGGTATCCTGTGAGCGCTGTCGCGGCGTCGAGAAAAGCGCCGCCTGCGGCGAACTTAACGGATGACTCATCACTGTCTGTGCAGTACGCAGCCTCACCGTGCCCATGCACCGCCCCGTCATAAATATCACAGACAGCATGTGCACCGCCGGAATCCGACGTCACGGTAAGCTGTGCACAACGCCCGTCCGGCTCGTCTGCCTCGGGGAAATGCTCACCCGGAAAATAGAGCATAGCAAGCATCTGTATATAATACGGGCTGATAGCTCCGTTTATGATAAGCTTCATATAGTCTCACATCTCCAAAACTGCCCGTTAGCGGGGCAAAATATTACCGTTCCGCTCATCTTTCACGCTTCAGATGACGACTGTCCATAACGATAGTCACCGGACCGTCACCCTCCATCGACACCTGCATATCTGCACCGAAAACTCCGCATTCGGTGTGTACCGCTGCGGACAGTGCAGTACAGAAGCCTTCAAATAGCGGCAGAGCCGCCTCGGGAGGTGCGCTGTTCATAAAATCCGGACGATTTCCTTTGCGGTATGCGGCAAGCAGTGTGAAATTGGGGACTGCAACGACATCTCCGCCGATGTCGGTAACGGACAGATTCATGCGGCCGTCCGCTCCGCCGAATATGCGGCAGCGCAAAACCTTATCGGAAAGCAGACGTACATCATCTGCGTCGTCGCCGCGTTCCACACCGACGAGAATCAAAAGACCCGCTCCGCCTCGCGCAACCGTGCTGCCGTCCACCGAAACCGCAGACGACTTGACCCTCTGTATAACAGCTATCATAGTGTTCTCCGATCTGTCCTGTCATTCACGTATGTCAGCGCAAAAGCTCAGCCGACACCGCGTGTTATGTTGATTATACCGGAAATTGAACGCAGGCGTGATACGATTGAGTTATAGTGTTCGCTGTTCTTGCAGCCGACAGTTAGATTTATGATAATATCCTCCATGCCGCTCTTCTGCGTATTGACCGAAAGGAGCGTAACCTTCATCTCTGCAAGCATGGCAGTAATGTCTGCAAGCAGCGATATACGGTTATCTGCAAGAATCTGAATAACGGATTCAAACAACCCGCCTCCGTTTTCGTGTACAGCCTCTGTATCCCATTCCGCATTGACGAGCCGCTCCGCAAACTCCGGATCATGTATGCCTGATGTTATGTTGCGGCACGTGCGTTTATGGATAGATATACCGTAACCGCGCGTAATAAAGCCGATGATATCATCGCCCGGCAGCGGATTGCAGCAGCGTGCAAATTTCACGGCACAGCCGTATTCACCGTCGATAATAATTCCGTTATTGCGGCGGATACGTCCGGATTTTGATGTCTTTATCTCTTCAGGCGAAGTCGGCGGCAACGGTTCCGGTTTATAAAGACGCTCGTATTCATCACGCAGCTTTACGGATATCTTGGAGATCGTGATCCCGCCGTATCCGATAGCACTCAGAAGGTCGTCACTCTCCTGCATACCTATGCGGTGCGCGATGTTTGCAATGACCTCATTCTTCTGAGCCTCTGTAGGCCTGCCGCTGAACTTTGCAAATTCGCGATCTATCTCGGCGCGGCCGACGATTATATTCTCGCTTCTCTTCTCGCGTTTGAACCACTGCCTGATCTTATTCCGCGCTTCACCTGTACGGACGATTTTGAGCCAGTCGCGACTCGGCCCCTTAGATGCCTGAGACGTTATGATCTCGACGATATCACCGGTCTGCGGAACACGGTCTATCGGTGCGATCATACCGTTGATCGTTGCGCCGACCATCTTGTTGCCCACCTCGGAATGGATCGCATATGCAAAGTCGATGAGCGTCGATCCCTGAGGGAGAGCTATAACGTCGCCCTTCGGTGTGAACACGAAGGTTTCGTCGTGGAAAATATCTATCTTCAGGGCGTGCATAAAGTCGTCGGAATCTATCACGCCGTCCTCTGAATCTATCAGCTTTGCGATCCACTGCAGCTTCTTATCGATCTCTTCCTTGCTCCGCTCGCCGGACTTGTATTTCCAGTGTGCAGCGATACCGTACTCGGCAACATGATGCATCTCATAGGTTCGGATCTGCACCTCGAACGGAATTCCGTCGCGACCGATAACCGTCGTATGCAGCGACTGATACATATTGGGCTTAGGTGTCGAAATATAGTCCTTGAATCTGCCCGGAACGCTCTTGAAAAGCTCATGTATTATCCCGAGCGCCGTATAGCACTCAAGCTCCGTATCGACTATGATGCGCAGTGCGTAGAAGTCGTATATTTCATCGAAGCTCTTGTTCTGGTTGAACATCTTTCGATATATCGAATATACGGTCTTGACTCTTCCCTCAAGAGTAAAGTGTATCTTATATTCACCGAGCTTTTCAGCAACGTATGCCCGCATATTCTCAATAAAATTGACATTCTGACCGTACTTTCGCTCAATGTCCTCAGATACTTCGGCATATCCGATCGGGTCGAGGTATCTGAGCGCGAGATTCTCAAGCTCCTGCTTTATCCTTTGCATACCGAGACGGTGCGCAAGAGGAGCATAAACGTGCATCGTCTCGAGTGCTGTCATTCTGCGCTTGCCTTCCGGCTTTGCATCGAGCGTTCGCATATTGTGAAGGCGATCGCACAGCTTTATAAATATGACACGGATATCCTTCGACATCGCAAGGAGCATCTTTCTGATGTTCTCGATGTGTGCCTCTTCCTTGTCGATGATATTGATATCCTTTATCTTTGTCAGCCCGTCAACGAGCATTGCCACATCATCGCCGAACCGCTCACGAATGTCGGAAAGGCTCGTCCGATCGCTGCAATCCTCAACAGTATCGTGCAAAAACGCCGCACAAATGGAATCAGTATCCAGACCGAGCCCCGCAACGATCTCAGCGACAGCGATCGGATGCGAAATGTACGGATCGCCGCTGACGCGAAACTGTCCCTCATGCAGGTGTGCAGCATAATCGAACGCACTCTCGATCTTTCCGAGATCGTACGTGCGCCCGCTTGCGTCAAGTATTTTAATTATATCCGCAATACGCGGATCCGGTGCGTCGGTGCGACCGGTCACAGTACCGTTATCTGACATAGTAACTCCGCAGTTTATTCCGATTGGAGATTTTTGCCGCTGCGCGCGGCACGTGCCTTCATTCGCGAATAGATCACCGAAGTATCAAGATCGCGCTTGGCGCTCTGAGGTATGTACGTAAATGAGTAAATCTCGCGTTCACGGTCGAGCATCTCGACGCCGAGGAGGTGCAGTTCACCGAATATCATGATAACGGAGCGCAACCTTGAGAGCGGGATAATATACCCGCACGTCAGCATCAGATGTGAAAGAGCACGCAGGCTGTAAACTTCATGCTCGACACGCAGCTCGCGACGCAAAGTACTGTATACCGCAGCAAAATCGTTTCTCTCCGGGACGGCAGCGGCACACATATCATGCGGCGGGATCACTTCAGGTTCAGACTCACCCGTGAGAGCAGCACAGGTCTCAAGCTCGTGCTGTTCAGCCTCCAATCTGCCGGAGGTTAGCCTGATATCCCGCACGATCATCTGCAGCGTGCGCGTACCCTGAAACTCGTTAATGTCAAGTGTAAACATAACATCTACAACATCACCAGGATACAGATCGAGATCGGACACCGAGCGTCTGAAACACATGGCTGTGATTATCATGTTTCCGCGGCGAAGTATGAGCTTCACGTGCTTTCCTCCGCTAAGCGGCACTTCCTCTGCTATTGAAAAGGAATCGGCACGGAAGAGCGGCACGGGATTAGATGTTCCGTAAGGCTCAAGAAGATATATCTCTTCAGCCAGAGCGATCGTAATATCGCGCTCATCAAGGACGCATTCAGCCTCAATGAGCTTGCCCGAGCCGCCGTCGGTCATGTGTGAGCGCGCATATTCGTTAATTCTTTTGCGGAAGGCATCAAGATTTTCACGGCGCAGGGAGAGCCCGGCAGCCAGCTCGTGCCCGCCGTACTTTTCAAGAAGCTCACTTGAGTCGGAGAGTGCTTCTACAAGATTGAGCCCGCGCACACTTCTCCCCGATCCCTTGCCGATGTCAGCAGGAGATATTTCGCCGTCGGTCGCCCCGTCAAAGGACACCAGTATCGACGGCAATCCGTAGCGCTCGGTTATTCTCGACGATACGATGCCGATAATTCCGTGGTTCCACTTCTCATCGGCTATGACTATTACAGGGTCGTGTTCAAAGTCATGCTCTGCGGCAATCTTTGCGTATGCCTCTTCGACAATACGGTTTTCTTCCGTCTGCCGCAGCTTGTTGATCCGGCACAGCTCCTCGGCGATCTTTTTGGCCTCATCGGATGTCTTTGACAAAAACAGATCGGCAGCGATCGAGGCGCTGCGAAGGCGCCCGGCAGCATTAATTCTCGGCGCAAGAGTAAATCCTATATATCCGGCGGTTATCTTCCGCTTTACATGGCGCTTGCTGTCCGATTCGGAGGCGTTGATGAGCGCTGTAATTGCGGGACGCGGTGAACGCTCAATAAGCGAGAGACCGTAGCTGACGATCAGTCGGTTCTCATCTATGACCGGCATGACGTCGGCTATAGTACCGAGCGCCACAAGATCACAGTAGTCGTGAGCGATTCGTCTTACACACACGGACAGTGAGTCGTGCGGGTTCATCAAAGATTCAACCGCACACATAAGTTTAAATACGACACCGACCCCCGCAAGCTCATTGAACGGATACTCACAGTCGGGGCGTCGAGGATTTACGACAGCATCCGCTGCGGGAAGCTCAGCGTGGCACTCATGGTGATCTGTCACTACGACATCAATTCCCAGCTTCTTTGCGTGTGCGATCTCCGAGATTGCCGTAATTCCCGTGTCAACAGTTATAATAAGGCTGCAGCCGTCGTCGCAGAGCTTGTCTATCACATCGGATGACATACCGTAGCCTTCGGTCATTCTGCACGGAATATGATATGTAACATCGGCTCCGAGCGACGTGAGATACAGGCAGAGGGATGAGACCGACGTTACGCCGTCCACATCATAATCCCCGTAAATCACAATATGCTCGTCAGAAGCCACCGCATCGGCAACGCGAGACGCAGCAATGTCCATATCTTTCATGAGGAACGGATCGTAAAGCTCCTCTTCTTCTTTGCCGATGAAGCGTTTTGCGGCCTCCGGTGTGGTGCAGCCGCGATTCAGCAGGAGACGTGCCGTCGTCGGTGTCAGCGATAGCTCGGAGGATATCTTTTCAATTGCCTCCGCGGCACCGTCCGGTATATCGCGGACAGTCCAACAGTTCAGATTATTATAATACATCAGTTACAGTTTCCATTCACATTATTATGGGTCAGAATTATACGCACAACGGTTATATCCGGCGCAGCAGTTCGGTGATGCCGCTCAAAGACTCCGATGGCAGCGAACGTCAAAATGAACGCAGACAAAGACATGAGTATCGAAGCCCTCTCACCTAAGGAAAGGCAGATGCCAACGGCATAGGCAATTCCGCAGAGCACCAGCGGAAGTATAAAAACTATCAGCGAAAAGAACAGTATGCGGCTCTCTGGGCAGTCGATCTCAACTGTGTCGCCGACGTGTGCACCTGCAGAATTCACTGCGCGTGCCGTCATGCTCTTGCCGGATCCTATCAAAGTACCGACATTGCACGATCCGGAGCATCCGTCACGCCGTGCACAGCCTGCGCAAGCGCTGGTCCGTTCGGCTCGAACCGTCACGGTACCGTCATCAAACACCTCAATTATCTCAGCCGTCTGTTTCATAAATATCTCCATTCAGCACTACAGGGCACTGTGCCATCATATTTTACACAACTGATCTTTCTTACTTTATACGAAATTGCAGCGCAAACGGTTGGATATCATCGCCGTCTGCTTTCGCCGAAAAACAGCCAAATAACCCGCATTTGAAGTGTTCTTCAAAGACAGCTTTGCGCAGATGCGCAAACCAAGCGTATTTCCAGCGCACGGTACAATCGGAAGCCGGGACACCACTATGCCGAACCTTTCGGCGGAGCGTATCGCTCCATGATAGCCCGCGCAACACGAAGTCCGTCCGCCGCCGCGCTCATGATTCCTCCGGCATATCCCGCACCTTCGCCGCACGGATATATCAGAT
>CAKSEM010000053.1 GCA_934446485.1 uncultured Eubacteriales bacterium
ATTCAGAAAGCTGTCGCAGACCGACAGCTGCACGGAAGAAACACGATGGGGATAAGGAAACATCATGGCTGCAAAAAGGAGAAACACGTGAACGAAAGATACAGACAAAGAGAAGTATGCGGCATAAGCAACTAAACGAAGATGCAAAAGAAAAGACTAGCCGTAATTCAAAAAGCTGTCGCAGACTGGCAGCCGCACGGAAGACAAACAAAGAGAGAGGAAACATCGCAGCTGCAACAGAAGAGAAATAACTGTGGGCAGAACAGGGACAAGTTAATGACGTGCCGGAGATAAATCAATCGATATGTGAAACAGGATGACATAGCGACTGCACGAATAGTATAATTAACAAATAGGCTGTATCAGAGGTAAAACATGAAATTTGAATCAAAAAATATGTGTGAAGGCCCGATCCTCAAAAGTATAATAATCTACACTATTCCCATAATTCTGACGGGGCTTTTGCAGCTGCTCTTTAATGCAGCAGATCTCGTCGTTGTCGGTTGGTTCTGCGGTAGCGACTCTGTAGCTGCAGTCGGATCGACCGGATCGATTACAAACCTCATAGTCAACCTGTTCATCGGTCTTTCGGTCGGCGCAGGTGTTGCAGTTGCCCAGGGGCTCGGTGCCGGAAACCGAGCCATGACCTCTGAGGCGGTTCACACTGCCATTCCCGTTGCACTTATCGGAGGAATCGTGCTTACCGTTATCGGAGTCGTATTTTCCGGAACTTTCCTCGAGATGATGGGGACACCTGCGGGCAAGCTGCTTGATCTTTCGTCAATTTATATGCGCATATACTTTGCCGGAATGACGTTCAGCATGATATATAATTTCGGTGCTGCAATACTCCGTGCGGCAGGCGATACCCGTTCGCCGCTCATATTTCTTACAGCGGCAGGAATTCTGAACGTCGTACTAAATATTCTTTTCGTTGCGGCTTTCCATATGGATGTAGCCGGCGTTGCTCTTGCGACGATCATATCGGAGGCACTCTCCGCAGTCCTCGTTCTGCGTGAGCTTGTCCGCCGCGATGATGCTTGCCGACTCAGCCTGAGAAACATGCACATATACGCAAGGTCGTTCATATGGATGATAAAGATCGGACTTCCCGCCGGTCTCCAAGGCTCGCTCTTCTCCATATCTAATGTTCTTATTCAGTCCTCCGTCAACTCATTCGGCGCCACTCATATGTCCGGCAGTGCCGCCGCTGCAAGCCTTGAGGGCTTTTGCTACGTCACGATGAACTCCTTCCATCAGACCGCGCTCAACTTCTGCGGACAGAACTACGGTGCAGGAAATCTTCGCCGCGTGAACCGCGTGACCGCAACCTCGCTTGCCACTGTGGCGTGCGCGGGATTTATCGTCGGCAACCTCATATACATATTCGGCCGACCGCTTCTCGGTATATACATAACCGATTCACCGGAGGCGATAAACTACGGGATGGAACGCCTCCGCTTTATGCTCATACCATACTTCCTCTGCGGAATTATGGATACGACGACGGGCGCGATGCGCGGCATCGGATCGTCGATGACACCGATGGTAATTACGATCCTCGGCGTGTGCGTTATGCGTATCGTATGGATATATACAGTGTTTGCTATACCTCAGTATCACACATTTGCAGGTCTGTTTATATCTTATCCGATATCGTGGGCGCTCACTTTTGCCGCGCTTATTGTATCGTACATTATCATTATGCACCGACGCAGTCGGACCGTGCCTGCCGAGTCTGCCGCAACGCATTGACAAAATACTCTCAGTCTGATAAAATATCTCACAGATGCTGCCGATGCGGCACCTGTGAGATATTTTGCGAAAGGTACGGTAAACTTATATGCTACAGATCGAAATGACAGACGGAGGCATCATCGAGCTTGAGCTTGACAGAGATGCCGCCCCCGAAACAGTAGACAATTTTGTGGAGCTTGCAAAGTCCGGATTTTATGACGGACTCATATTCCACCGCGTTATACGCGACTTCATGATACAGGGCGGTGATCCGACCGGCTCTGGTATGGGCGGCTCTGACCGACGCATACGCGGAGAGTTTGCGGCGAACGGGCATCAGAACCCGATCTCACACGTGAGAGGTGTGATCTCGATGGCGCGTGCGCAGGATCCGAATTCGGCATCCTCGCAATTCTTTATCGTTCATGCGGATGCGAAGTATCTTGATGGATCATATGCTGCTTTCGGTCACGTCACATCCGGAATGGATGTTGTGGATCGGATAGCGTGCGTTGAGACCGACATGATGGACCGTCCCGTAACGGAGCAGAAGATCAAAACGATTCGCGTTATCTGACGGTAAATGCGACAAAAAATCCCCGACAGAGCAATTCGTGATTTCCGAAGCGCTCTGCCGGGGATTTTACTTTTTGAAAGGCTTATTTTCCAAGCTTTTTAGCCTTGTTGGTCATCTTCATGTTTGTGAGCTTTGCAAGTGATGCATAGCCGGAAGCGAGTCCGCTGCTTTCATTCTTGATGGAGTTGTCGAGCAGGGTCATAAATTCGCCCCACTGGTTCATATCTCCGTCGGAGAATATGTCGATGAGGTCATAGACCTTCGTGTTGAACACGATGTCGATCATCTCACGAGACTCGGAGTCATAAACGCTTCTGCCCTTCAGCATCTTGTCGTAGAATGCAGGCTTCAGGTACTTCTGGGAGAGAGCTGCCATAGCTTCAACGATGGTGTCGACCATCTCTGTATCACGGACAGTCTTCGGAATATATACCGCGCCGCCGCGCCACGGGTCTGCATATGAGCAATATGAGAGACTCGTGTTCCCCTTCGGAAGCGGAAGCACGCCGAACTCAACGTCATCCTCACGGAAAGCGGATACACCGCCGGTGTAGTCAAACCAGAAGAGCACGTTGCCGTCTATGAAGAGATCCGAGAGGTTCTTTGTGCCGTACTTGGTTTCAACGGTCTCCTGCTTTGAGCCGTACCATCTGGCAAGGCACGTGAGCGTGTCGTCACCGAATACCTTCGACATCTTGTCGGCAAGATTGGAAAGCTCGACGGGGAGTGTCTTTTCAACATACGGCACACCGTCGTCGTCAAATTTTGTGATGTTCATGCCGTCTGCAAATATCCACTGGACACCGCCGGGCTGACCGTAGCGGTATGCACCGGCTCCGGAAGTGTTTGCGGGAACTGCTTCGGCAACCTCAAACATCTTGTCGAACGTCCATTCGCCGTTCTTTACGAGATCATAAAGTCCGGTCACGTTGTAGTTATTCGCAACATCCTTGTTGAAGAGCACGCAGGCAGTGTCGCCGAAATGGTTTGTTACGATAGGCCCGGTCAGGAAGAACAGCATATCCTTTATGTAATATGTGTCACTCATGCTGCTGACCCACCACTCCTGCGATATGTCGATCTTATCAAAGTTCGAGACATCCATGATGGTGTTCTGGTTGAGAAGCTTCTGTCCAACGGTAAGCATGGAGCCGTAGACGAGGTCGTAAGACGATCCGCCTGCTTGAACCTCCTGGTTTACCTTTGCATGTGTTTCATCGCCGTTTTCGGTGATGACGTTCTGCCAGTCAATTCCGAAGATCTCCTCGAGAGAGCTCTGACGGCTGTATACAGCGTCGCTCAGAAGCTCACCGGTTACGTCCTCCTCGGTCGGGAAGTTGTCGTCCTCTCTGCCGATGTAGGTGAATGTCTGACCGTTGTAGTCAACACCGGAGGCAAGATTTTTGACGTAAGAATCAATCTTGGCATTGTCTGCGGCATCCGGATCCTCTGTCACAGCGTCGGTCGAGCCGGAAGTCGATGTGCCGACGTTATTTTTGTTGCCGTTCTTTTCTCCGCACGAAGTAAAGAGAGGCAGCACCATGACGAGAGCCATGAGAAGCGCAAGAAGTGATCTTTTCATCAGTTTGCGTCTACCTTTCATAAATATTTTTATTTTGATCCTTGTTCGGATCATTACAACTTATTATATCACGTCTTATTGACGATGGCAAGAGTTATTTTTAGAGAACGGCAGATTTTTTTGTGCATATTGCCGCGGCGCATTGCCGCTTGACATATCGCCCGGTATTGGTATAATATATTTTGAATCAATATACGGAGGAGATACATTATGGAGCGAGAACTCAGTATTCAGGTATACAGCATTGCGGATCATATGAGCTGTGAGGAGGACGTGCGCCGCTCATTTGAAAGCCTTGCGTCGTACGGATACAGCGGAGTGCAGACGGCAGGGGCATTTACGTTTGGCGCGGAACGGTATGCCGACGCAGCGCACAGCGCGGGGCTGAAGATCATCGGCACCCATGTGAAGATGGATCTTCTGCGCGACACAGAAGCGGCGGTACGGCTCCACCGTACTCTCGGTACAAGGTTCGCCGGTATCGGCGCCATGCCGTCGTTCATCGACGGCGACTTTACACCGCAGAGCATATCACGCTTTATCGACGATGCGAATTCCGTTGCCGAAGCGCTGTCGGAGCATGGCTTGAAGTTTACGTATCATCATCATTCGATCGAGCTGTGCCGCCTCGGCAATGAGACGGTGCTCGAGCTTTTGCTGCGTGAGCTGGATCCGCAGAGAACATCGTTCGTGCTTGATACATATTGGCTTCAGCAGGGCGGTGCCTCGGTCACGGACTGGATATGCCGCTTTGCGGGAAGGGTAGATATACTGCATCTTAAGGATATGGGCGTGCCGTTCGGAAAGAATGACTGCACTATGACTGAACTCGGCGCGGGGAACATCGATTTCCGTGAGGTGCTGCGTGCAGCGGACTTTGCCGGTGTGAGCCATCTCTGCTACGAGCAGGACGGCGGTCACGCGGTCGATTCTCTCGAGAGTGCGCGGGTATCGGCGGAATACTTCTTTTCGATAGCCTGAAGTGAATTTTTATAACGGTAAAAAGAGAGATCATCGTATGATGATCTCTCTTTCGTATGATTGAATGTTGAGAAATGAGGCGGCGGTAATCTTCAGCCTTCATTTACGACCTCTTCCCAGAGTGCGTTGTATATCTTTCTCGTTTCGCTGTCCATGTCGTGGAAGTATTCGGTCTTCGGCATAGCATCATCTGCGGGGTAAAGTATCTCATTTCCGCAGAGGCTGTAATCGGGGTTGCTCGTCACGGCAGTGTTCGGAGACGCATAACGGATGTACTCAGCGTTGGCAAGCGCGACCTCGGGCTCGAGCAGGAAGTTGATGTAGAGCATTGCAGCCTCATAATTGGATGCGTTCTTAGGAACGCACGCCGAGTCTATGAATATGTTCGTGCCCTCTTTCGGATAGACGAACGCGAGATCGTCGTTGTTCTCCTTCATCGTGAGGAAATCTCCCGCATAGTACGGTGCGATGGCGGCGTTTCCGCCCTCCATCTTGTTGAACACCTCGTCCATGACGCGTCCCTGAAGCACTGAATTCTGTTCCTTCAGCTTATCTGCCGCCGCACGCCAGTCTGCCTCGTCCGTTGTGTTCACATCGATCCCGAGAAGGAACTGTGCTATGGCGAATGCGTCGCGCGGGTTGTTGAATGTCAGTATTTCGTCGGAATACTTTTCGTCCCACATGACTTCCCAGCTGTCGGGCGTTCCTTCAACCATAGTTGTATTGTATATGAGTCCGACCATGCCGACGTTGTACGGGACGCTGTATGTCTCGTCGGGGTCAAAGTACGCGCCGCGGTAGCGTTCGTCGATATACTTGTAGTTGTCGATCATAGAGAAGTCGAGAGGGGTGAGCATATCCTCGTCGATCAGACGCGCGATCATGTAGTCGGACGGGATAACGACATCGTACGATACGGCACCGGGTTTCATTTTTGCATACATAGATTCGTTCGAGTCGAAGTTTGTGTAGTTTACGTGGATACCGGTCAGATTTTCAAATGCGCGGTTCACATCGAGAGAGCCGTCCGAGCCGTCGGAGATATACTCTCCCCAGTTGAACACGTTGATGGTGACTCCCGCGTATTTTGACTTTCCGTCCGAGCCGATAAAGTATTCGCCGGTCGGATCGGATTTCAGGCGGTCATACTTGTCGCCGCACGAAGTGAGGATGAGCGACGACAGAAGTACGACTCCGGTAAGAGCTGAGGATATTATACGAGTCAGTATTTTCACTTTTTATTTCTCCTTTTTATGATAGGCCTATCTGCTTGAGGTGCGCCGACGCTCCTGACTGCTTCCGATTAGATTTGATGCTATGAGCAGGATGAGCACGACGATAAATATTACGCTTGAGAGAGCATACATATCCGGCTTTACGGTTTTTTTTGTCATGGCAAATATCTTGAGCGGCAGAGTCTGGAAGTTTGCGCCGTTTGTGTAGTAGCTGATAACGAAGTCGTCGAGCGACAGCGTAAATGCCATGAGAAAGCCGGAGAGGATGCCGGTATATGCCTGCGGGAGGACAACATTGAAGAACGCCCGCACGGGGGTGCTGCCGAGATCCATCGCCGCCTCGGAAAGGTGGCGGTCCGTCTGCCGCAGCTTCGGCAGAACGTTCAGTATGACGTACGGCAGGTTAAAGGTGATGTGTGCGATGAGCAGCGTCCAGAATGAGAGGGACGTTGCGGCGCCGATGATACGGCCGACGAATACGAAGAGGAGCATGAGCGACACGCCCGTTACGATGTCGGGATTCATCATCGGAATGTTGGTCACTGTCATGATTACGCTGCGTGCGGCTCCGCGCCGCATCTTCGATATACCTACTGCTGCCGCCGTTCCGAGCAGCGTTGCGATGACCGCTGACAAGATCGCAAGGAGCAGAGTGTTCTTCAGTGCCGCGACCGTGTCGCTGCTCGAGAAGAGCTCACGGTACCAGCGCAGCGAAAAGCCCGTAAAGACCGAAGTGCTCTTTGATGCGTTGAATGAAAAGAACACCATGACGAGCAGCGGTGCGTACAGCAGTATATACATCAGGGCGATAAATACGCCGCCGATATGCTTTTTCATACCTCTGTGCACCTCCTTACACGATGAGTTCATCGCTCTCGCCGGCAAAGCGGTTCATTATTGCCATGCTGACGAGAATCAGTATCATGAGCACGAGCGAGAGCGCGGCGCCTAGGTTGTAGTTGTAAGCCGACTGGATCTGGCGCTCGATCGCGTCTCCGACGAGCATGATCTTCCCGCCGCCGAGCTTCTGTGAGATATAGAACGTTGAGACCGACGGTACAAATACCATGGTTACGCCGGAAATGACCCCGGGGAGGCTGAGCGGCAGTATAACACGCCGCAGCTTCGACAGGCTGTTCGAGCCGAGATCCTCCGCGCTCTCAAGGAGGAAAGTGTCGATCTTCGACATTACCGTGTATATCGGCAGGATCATATACGGCAGATAGTTGTAGATCATGCCGAATATGACGGCACCGGGCGTGCCGATCAGCTTCAGCGGAGAGATACCGAGGTGTCCCAGAATATTGTTGATCAGTCCGTTCTTTTCGAGAATGTTCATCCATGAATATGTACGGATCAGGAGATTCATCCACATGGGGAGCATGACGAGCATCATCATGATGCGCTGCACCGACTCGCGTCGTCGGCTCATGAAGTATGCGAATGGGTACGACAGCACGAGAGCGATGACCGTTGCTATAACGGAGTATTCTATGGACACGAGGAATACGTATCCGTATTCGCGCAGCTCGGTTATGTTGCCGGTTGTAAATGCGCCGGAGGGGTCTGTAAAGGCATAGTATACCACCATAAGAAGCGGTACAGCGATGAAAATGACCGCCCACAGGTAGTACGGCGCTGCGACGATGCGCCTGATTGCGGAGTGGCTCTTCATTCTTCAAACTCCTCCTTCACGTCATCTTCTTCGGAGGAGTCGGGGTTTCCGAGCTCATCTATTTCGTCGCTGTATGAACTGTAGTCGCCGTACAGTCCGGAGTATTCGGATTTCTTCATTACGTGGATGGCATCGGGTTCTATGAACAGTCCGACACGCTCGCCCTCGCGATGCTCGTCGGTCGTCTGTATCATCCATTTGAATCCGCCGATGTCTACGATTATTTCAAAATGGACTCCACGGAAGGTGACGGAGGTGACGGTGCCGCATATCATGCCGTCTTCGGGAGGGACTATATCCACGTCCTCAGGACGAACGACTACGTCGACCGGTTCGTTCGGAGCAAATCCGGAGTCGAGACAGCGGAAGCTGCGGCCGGAGAAGGCAGCCTCGTAGTCGCGCTTCATCACGCCGTCGAGAATGTTCGATTCGCCGATGAAATCCGCTACAAAGGCGTTCTGCGGCTCATTGTATATATCGATCGGCGAGCCGATCTGCTGGATCTTTCCCCGGTTCATCACAACGACGGTGTCGGACATGGAGAGCGCTTCCTCCTGATCGTGAGTGACGAATATAAATGTGATCCCGAGCTGTTTCTGAATGTTTTTGAGTTCATTCTGCATATCGCGTCTCAGCTTCAGATCGAGCGCAGCGAGCGGCTCATCGAGAAGGAGCACCTTCGGCTTCAGTATGAGCGCGCGTGCTATCGCGACGCGCTGCTGCTGCCCGCCGGAGAGCTTCGTAACGCGTCTTTTCTCAAATCCTTCAAGTCCGATGAGGCGCAGCATTGCGCTGACTTCCTCGCGAATTCGGGCCTCCGGAGTCTTTCTGACGCGCAGACCGTATGCGATATTTTCATACACGTTATAGTGCGGAAAGAGCGCATAACGTTGAAAAATGGTGTTTACCTCTCTTTTGTAAGGCGGAACACCACTCATGTCTTTTGAGCCGAAGAGCACCTGTCCCGAATCCGGTTGTATGAAGCCTGCGATGATGCGCAGTGTCGTCGTTTTGCCGCATCCGGACTGACCGAGGAGGGTTACGAATTCGCCGTCTCTGATGGACAGCGAGAGATCGTCGAGCACGCGCTCGCCGTCAAACTCCACTGTGATGTTCCGAAGCTCTATTAAATTCTTATGTTCAGTCATTTTTTGCATCCCCCTTTGCGGCAAAAGACCGCGTATAGCCGTATTACAGCTCTGCGCGAACTCACAACAGGGCTAACCGCAACCCCCGCAAAGAGTGTGTTACAAAACGCGTCTTACGCCGACTGTGCCGACGGCGCGTTTGCAGCTGCGGTTTCACCGACATGTCCGGTGGCATGCCAGGGTTTTCCGAGGAAAACTGCCGAGTGTGAACATCAATATTCGGTTGGACCGTCCCA
>CAKSEM010000054.1 GCA_934446485.1 uncultured Eubacteriales bacterium
TCGGGACAGCTTGTTTATTATATCACTTCTCACTCTCCCTGTCAATACCTTTTTCCAAACTTTTTTATCCCTTTTTTACCCTTCGCGGGTTTAGTGTCGGCAGATGCATTTCATACCGCAATATTCGCACGGATCGACCCCATGGCGTTTCAGCGGCCGCGCCTCGGCACATCCGCCTCTCATCTCCTCCGCTATCCTGCAGATGACGCTCTTCAATTCACCCTCCAGATCGCCGAAACGCTCAAGCGTCGCAAGCGACGCACACCTGCGAAGCGTCCCGTCCGCCTTCAGCGACACCGGCACATACTTTCCCGTAATACCGCGGTCCATCGCGTCGAGCACATCGTGCTCATCCGTTACAATGCCGCTCCGATCGATACGCGAAACCATCAAATCCCGCGCCGATGCGGCATCGAGCGGACCGTCCGATGTCGCGTCGCCGGGTTTAAGCGACAGATAGAGCGCGCCCGCCGGGCGAAGCTCGCCGCCGGCTGAAAGCTCGCGTCCGAACTCCGATCCCCCCGAACGCCATGTCGAGAAGAGGTACAGCAGCAGCTGCACGCCGAGCCCGTGGCGTATATCGTCATACGAAAACGTACGGCTGCCGGTCTTATAATCAACCACGCGCAGAAAGACCTCGTCTCCCCGCCGGTACACATCCATCCTGTCTATGATCCCGTGGAGCGACACACGGCCGCCGTCGGGAAGCAAAAACTCAACCGGCGGCGGTGTCGCTTTGCCGCCGTCATCCGGCATCCCGACCGGCAGCTCCATGCGGTACGCCTCAAATCGACTCTGTGCCATCTCATCCATCACGGCACTGACGAACACGAGGACCTGACGTCTAAGTCTGCGAAACAGGTATGCCATACGTCCGTCGGGCGCATCCCCGCACGTGCGTCTGACATAGTCCGATACGATCACGTCGCATATGGATTCGACCTCTTCCTCGGGTATCGGCAGATCCCTGCCCGACACTGCCAGAAAGAATTCCTCGAGCACCGCGTGGACGAACGTTCCGATATCCGGCGAAGATATCTCCGCCGTACGATCCTCGGAGAGTCCCAGTACATATTTACAGTAATATGAAAACGGACACCGAACGAACGTGTCTATCCTCGACTGGGTAAGGTGAAGCTCTTTGCCGAACACCTTATCCGACAGCCCGTCGGATATCCGCTGCGTTTCGGGTTCGGCGGGCGCGGGAGCGCTCTCGCCGAACATTTCGGCAGACAGCCCGCGAAGCTGTACCGCGGCAGAGCTTCCGAGACGGCATTCAGACTCGAGCGATACGCGGTCGAATATCCTCATATCAGCTGAAAGGCTTCGCCACTCGACGGGAGCCGCCTGTCCGGTAAGCTCAAGTATACGCAGCGCCCCCTCTGACGGGCGGCAGGCAGCACCGCCCGAAGTCTTGGGCGTGAAAACCGTAACCGATTCCTCCGCCTGCGACACGGTGCGCGCAAACCTGAACAGCTCCTCCGACGCACGCTCCGCCGAGCCGCCGCAAATCGGCAGCCCGAGCTCGCCGAGCCGCTCGCGGTCCGCATCGGAGAAACATCCGTCCTCGCTCGGCACCGCAGGAAACTCTCCGGCGACGGCACCGAGCACTATCACGTGAGCCACGCCGTCAGTGCGCAGCCCTACGCCGCCCGCAAGCACGGTCTCATCCACGCCGGTCGGGATCGCCCCGACCCCTGCGTCAGATATCGCATATCTGAAGAGCGTCGCAAAGCCCGCGGCATCCACAACGGCATCCCCCGTGATCTCCACCATGGTGTCGAACACGCGGCACAACTCACTCCACACAAGGCGCTCGCGCGACACATCGTCGTCGCCGCCGAGGGAGAGCGCCTCTCGCACTTCGGCGCGGCGCGCCATGGCGGCGCACATGTCCGTCTTCTCCGCAAAGCGAACGACAGCAGTACAGATATCGCGCACGGTAGCTTCGGCATTTCTGAATACATCGGCAAACTCCGCTATCGGCGGAACGACGGCGCTTCTGGCACGCGCGACCGCCGCGAGCGTGCGTCTGCCGCGCTCGGTAAGCTCCGTGCGATACCCGTCGGGGTTCATGCTCCATTCGGTTTCAAACATATTTCTGCCGCGTATGTTCCATATCCCGCAGTACGACTCAAAGCTGCACGCATCCTCGTCGGACACGGGCATAAGCCCCGTCTTTACCGCCGCGACGACATCCTCTCCGCGCCAGTGTCCGGGAATTCGCAGAAGCGACAGGATAAGCCTCGTCGCCGGAGTCGATGCGAGCGGCGACGGTTCCGAAACAAAGCACGGTATGCCGTGGCGTCGGAATGCGGAATCCGTGATCCCGCGGAGCGCGTTTACATCGGCGCACACGACAGCAATATCGGAATACCGCGCACCGGAGCGCACGAGAGAAGCCACGCACGCAGCGGCAGCTTCAGCCTCCTCGTACCGATCGGAAACGGATATGACCCTGACGGAATCGGGCACGGACGGCTTGTCACTCTCCTCGCAAGGTGCAGAAACGGAATAGTTCCACAGATCTGCGGAGATCGCCGCAAGCTCACGCGTCGCCGCACGGCGATTCCCCGCAAGCTCCCTGAACTCAACGCCTCCCCCGAACCTCACAGCGGCGGCAAGCACGGTCTCATAGTATCTTCTGACGGCAGCAAGGTGGATGCCGTCGTCATGACGCGAACGCATCGGAAATGTGATATTCACTTCCGGCGAAAGGCGGATTATCTCGCCGACGGCGGCAAGCTCTGCGCCGGTAAGGGAATAAAACGAATCTATAAAAACTGCCGTGTTGCGGAAGAAGTCACTCTCACGCGCCGTCTCGGCAAGGCGCTCTACAGGGTCGGACACGCCGCCGAACTCCGTCTGCATAAGTTCACGCTCAGCCGACATGACGAGCGACAGATCGGCAAGACGCGATGCGAGACGTGCGTCGGTTGCCGCCCCCTCCGCCGACAGTTCCTCAGCTGCGCGGGCAAGCTCCTCCGGAGAGATTCCTGCCGACGTTATCTCGCGCAGAGCCGAATAAACGAGCGGAACAAGGCGGGGAGCATCACCTCCGACACCCGACAGATCTCCGAGCGACTGCCAGACCGACATTATCGCCCGATGTATCACAAGTCGGCGTGCGCCGCCCGAAAGGTGCGTGTACGAAATTTTGCCGACTATGCGTGACACGGCATCGGACAGACGCGTAAAATTTGTGACCTCGAGGCGCAGCCCCGATGCATTTCCGAACCTCTGCAGGACACGCGACTCCGTAGCGACCGTGTGCTGCTCCGGCACAAGTATGACCGCGCGCATATCGCTGCCGTCGAGCACGCGCTCGACTTCCGACATTATATACTCCGTCTTTCCCGAGCCGGCTTCTCCGAATATGAATCTGACCACGCCTCTCACTCCCCGTGTCGATATTATCAAAAATATTTTACCACAATCCGCTCCCCATGTCAAAGCGATGCAGCTTTCTGCCCGAAGCATCCGATAAGTCGGGCGCAGCCGAAGAACGTCAGGCGCTGCGAAATACCAACACAGGATCATCCAGCACGTTTTCACAGAAGCTGCATCAGCTGCACGCATTAAGTTTCGGCAAACCATTGACACCGGACATACCGAATGTTATAATATAAGGAAACGAACTAATGTTTGCACGGTGGGAGGCGAGTCGAGTGAACGAGAAAGATATGCGAAAAGAATCCGAAGGACATCGGTATCGCCGCCCTGCGGAGCCCGACACATCGACCGCCGAAATCACCTGCGGAGACGGCGCGGCAGATATCCCGATCTTCCGCATACCTCCGGGCGGCCGCGACGGCTCAGCACCTCCGAAAAGGATCAGAACTTCACGCTACTCCGGCGCCTCATTCGTCAGGCGCGAAGCGGACGCCGATCCGGACGGCAGCAAGGGCGGCGTTGTCGTACGCGAATACTCCGCAGCGGGACCTCTCATGCGCCGTATCGCGGTACACTCGTGGCCCGGAAAGGCGAGCTTTTATGAAAAATTCGTGCGCGATGCCGCAATATCACATGAGCGGCACGGCGGGGAGGCACCGCACGTGCCGTACTTCTCGTACATTCCTCAATATGCCCAGCTCACAGCCTCGCAGTGGGCGTATTACCTCCATATGCGCGAGCGGTGCGAATCCGGAACGGCGCTCCGAGACGCAGACTTCTCATACGTACTGCTTTACATATATGAAATAATAAATCTCGGCACCGCACTCTCTCCCGAGGATGGAGCGGGACGTCTTGCAACCGTGTGGTCGCTCTACCGAAAGATCCATCCGACACTTGACGGATATATGTCGGAATGGATGGCTGACTACTGCCTGTCGCGTGAAACACCGCTGCCGCCGACTCTCACGGATATCATACCTTGCGCCGCCGCACGGTCGAGCATCAAGGAGTTTTATTTCGATGCCGCAGCGACAGCAGGCGTCTCGCTTGGACGCCTGCTGCGGGAGAACCTGTCGGATCACGATCCGTCAAAGAGCCGCTGTGCGGCTGATATACGCACATTTTGTGACGAGGTCGCAGCCGTATTCGATGAGGCGGTCGAAAAGCTGCAGCGGAGCGGTACGTCGCTCTTTCGCGACGGGGCGTATCGCGAGATCACGATGTCGCGCGACGCATTCTGCGGTTCACTCTGTGCGAGCAGCGCAAAGCGGCACCTCGCAATCGACCTGAGAACGAATATTCGCTCTCCCGAGGCAAGAAGGTGCGTGACCGAGCTGATGAAGAGCGCGGAAAACGAGGTACGCCGCCGTCACGGGATCCGCTCAAGGCTGCAGGCACCGCCGCTGCTCGGCTCGGTATCGGACGGATGCGGGACGGTCGCAGAAAATGATGAATATATGCGGCTGTACGATGCGCCCGACATACCGTTCACCGCACAGAGTGCCGCTGAGATCGAGATCGCCTCATGGCGAAACGCCGAGCTTCTGACGGACGCGGCGGATGTCGCGTACGACGAACCGGAGGTCGGCGGAGCGGTCAGCGGCGGGTCTGATGACGAGTGCGGCGCGACGACGGAATGGCCCACAGATCCGATCACCGAAGAGTGCACGGAGAGCGCAAAAACGCAGGACACCTCCGCCATAAAGATATACGACGGCGCGCGCGCACCGACTGACAGACTTAACGCGACAGTGCCGTTCCGCACGATCCCTGCCGACAACACCGCCACGGTGATCACCGAAGGATGCACGGAAAGCGCACAGACCCTCACCGCTGCCGGAACGGCGGCAGACACGGACGGCTCGTCACTTGTACAGCGCATCCGCACAGCAGACGAACGGCTGATCCCGCCGCTGCGCGGTGTGACGGGCGGCGAACCGTTCTCAAAGCTCTGCCGGGACGGCGGACTGTTTGCCGACGATGCCGCTTCCCGCATCAATGAGCTTGCCGTCGATGTGATCGGCGACGTTATACTTGAACGGAGCGGGGGAGACTATATACTTATTGAAGATTACAGAGACGATGTCTCGGGAGGTTTTGATGCAAAGCATTGACAGGATTCCGAAAAGGGTGCTCGGCGTGCTCCTTTCGTCGTTGTCGGCGGGAGTCGTGCCGCGCGTCGGTGCACCGTACATAGCCATCGGCAGAACGGACGAGATCGCCGCTCTGACGGACGACTTGCGCCGCGTGTCCGACGGTGAAGGAGCGACCCGCTTCATCATCGGGCGCTACGGCTCGGGCAAGAGCTTTCTCATACAGCTTATGCGCGGACACGCCATGGATCGCGGATTCGTCACCGCCGATTGCGATCTCTCTCCCGAACGCCGCCTGAGCGGTGTCGGCGGACTCGCAACATACCGTGAGCTACTGCGGAATCTGTCCTGCAAATCGTCTCCGGACGGAGGCGCACTTCCCGCGATAATCGGCAGATGGTACTCCGATATTGCCGGGCGTCTTGCCGATTCGGGCGTGCTCCCGACCGACGGAGAGTTTCCCGCCCGCCTCACGTCAGAGATACTGCGGGACGCACGCAAACTCGAGAGCGGTGTCGGTGGGTTTGATTTTGCTCTCGTCGTCAGCGAATACTGTCGGGCAGTCGGCGAGGGGCGCGACGAGGTTATGTCGGCTTGCCTGAGATGGCTGCGCGGCGAGTACGGCACAAAGACGGAGGCGCGCCGCGAGACCGGGCTGCGCTCCGTAGGCATAATCGACGACTCAAACTGGTACGACCACATAAAGCTCATAGCATCTCTCGTGCGGCAGATTGGCTATGCCGGTCTCGCCGTATTTATCGACGAGGGCGTAAATCTTTACAAGATACCGAATCGCATATCTCGCGAGGCCAACTACGAAAAGATCCTTTCAATATATAATGACACAATGCAGGGCAAGGCTCCCGGAATGATGTTCATTTTCGGCGGCACTCCGCAGTTTCTCGAGGACACGCGGCGCGGTCTGTTCAGCTATGAGGCTCTGCGCAGCCGTCTTGCCGGCGTACCGCTCGCCGTCGCCGACGGCGAGACCGTTGCCGATCACATGGGACCCGTGATCCGCCTGCGTCGCCTTTCCGACGCAGAACTCGTCGCGCTCCTCATGCGGCTCTGCCGCCTGTACGGCGAATACTATGCGTCGAACGTGCGCATCACCGACGACGATATGACCGATTTTGTACGCCGCGCCGCCGCGCGGAGCGGTGCAGACACTATGCTGACACCGCGCGAGATCATCCGCGATTTTCTCGGAATTCTGAACCTTCTGCGGCAGAATCCCGAACGCGACTATGCATTCTTCGCCTCGCGGATAGGCAAGCCTGTCGATGCACCCGTCGATGCAGCCGCACAGACGGCATTAGACGGTATCCGGGCACCGTCCGACACCGCATCCGACGCGCCTGCGGGACCGCGCAGGATAAGCATTGACGATATCGTATTCTGATATGGGAGGGCACATGGACGCCGACCGAATCTTCTACTCATACTCACCGTTCATCAGAGAGTATATCTACTCGCACGGATGGCAGAGTCTCCACAATATGCAGCTTGAGGCGGCACGGATCATATTTGAAACGGACGACAACCTGCTCCTGTCCTCGGAGACTGCCTCCGGAAAGACCGAAGCGGCATTCTTTCCGATACTCTCGCAGATCTACGAGAATGAGCCGCAGAGCTTCGGGGTGCTGTACATCGCACCGCTCAAATCACTCATAAATGACCAGTTCTCGCGGATCACGGAGCTCACCGATTCGGCCGAGATACCTGTGTGTCACTGGCACGGTGACGTTGCGCGCTCGCACAAATCGCGCGCGTTGGAGCACCCGCGCGGCGTGCTGCAGATCACGCCCGAATCACTCGAGGCTATGCTGATCCGACGTCCGTCAGAATTGAGTCGGCTCTTCGGCGACCTGCGATATGTCATAATAGATGAGATACATACGCTGACCGGCACCGACCGTGGGAATCAGATCCTCTGTCAGCTTGCTCGCCTGTCTGCGGCAAGCGGCGCTCTGCCGCGCCGCATCGGGCTATCGGCTACCCTCGGCGATCTCGGCGCAGCGGCAAAATGGCTCGGCGCAGGCTCGGGGCACGAGACCGCCTCTCCAATCCCGCCGCGAAAGCAGCTCCGTATGAGACTCGGCATGGAGCACTTTTTCATAAATCACTCGCCCGAAACGGACGGTGCAGCCGAGCTGCGCTGCATTTCAGCAAACGACATCTGCGCCTCCGACGGAGGAGCAAAAACTGTGCCGGACGGCGATTACGGTGATATTACCGCTCAGCGCGGCGATGCCGAAGATGATGCAGCGTCAACGGACGGTGCAGCTTCGGAATCGGACGGCAACGATCCCGACATTGCAGACGGCTACAGTCTCGACCCGGGTTTCGAATATATATACGACTGCGTGCGCGACCGTAAATCGCTCGTGTTCTCAAATTCGCGCGAAGAGACGGAGTACGTTACGGCAACGCTCAGGCAGATAGCCGAATATCGCGGCGACCCCGATATTTTCCTGATCCATCACGGAAACCTCTCTGCGGCGCTTCGCGAGGACGCTGAGATGAAGATGCGCTCGGACGACGTTCACGCGGTCACGTGTGCCACGGTGACGATGGAGCTCGGGATAGACATCGGTCGCCTCGCCCGCGTGGTGCAGCTTGGTGCACCTCCGTCGGTATCCTCATTCCTGCAGCGTCTCGGCAGATCCGGACGCCGCGGCGATCCGCCGGAGATGATGATGGTATTCCGCGAGGAAGAGCCGCTTCCGAACACTCCGCTGCCCGAGCTCATTCCGTGGGAGCTTCTGCGTGCCGTCGCGGTAGTACAGCTTTATATTGAAGAGAGATTTATCGAGCCTGCCCGCACTCTGCACTGTCCGTTCAGCCTCCTGTTCCAGCAAACACTGTCATACATTCTATCCGGCGGGGCGATGTCGCCGCAGCGCCTTGCGGCAGGGGTGCTCTCGCTTCCTCCGTTCGCCGAGGTCGATCCCGAAGACTACCGCTTGATGCTGTATTCGATGGTGCAGGACGACTACCTCGAAATGACCGACGAGGGCGAGCTTATCATAGGACTTGCGGGAGAGCGGATCACGGGATCATTCAAGTTTTTCGCGGTGTTCCGCGATTCGGAAGATTTCACGGTACGGTGCGATTCCGAGGAGATCGGTACAATTGCGGAATCTCCCCCGGTCGGCGACAGGTTCGCGCTTGCGGGACGCGTCTGGGAGGTGGAGGATGTCGATCTCGGACGCCGATTAGTATACGTCCGCCGTGCACGCGGAAAGATGGAGGTGTCTTGGCCCGGCGGCTACGGCGAAATCCACACACGCATCCTCGAGCGAATGCGCGAGGTGCTGCGCGAGGACACCGAGTACCCGTATCTGAAGCCTAATGCGCTGCATCGACTGCGCGCGGCACGCGCGGTCGCACGGAAGTGCGGTATGACCTCACACGACATTCTGAGTCTCGGCGGCAGCTCGTGGGTCTACTTCCCGTGGCTCGGCACGCGCGCTTTTCGGACCATGCGGCGCTTCATAC
>CAKSEM010000055.1 GCA_934446485.1 uncultured Eubacteriales bacterium
TTTTTGGGTGGTAAAGAGTTCGATAACCTTACTAAAAAACTCTGACATTTCAGTTACCTTTCGCGTCAGACGTCCGACCGGTCGGTCATGTATGCATGACCGGTCGGTCGGACGCCGATTGTGTTCTATAAGTAGCCTTTATCTAAAGCGAAGTATGTCAGCTGTCCATTCCCATGTGCTTCATGAGGAGGCGGTCGATCTCGCTCTTGCCGTCGTCGCCCTTCTTCATGAAGTCAGCGAGAACGGAGTTTATAGCATCGAGAAGCTCGGTGTTGCCCTTCGTCACGCAGATCGCGTACTGCTCCTCGGTCGGGCTGTCCTCGCCGTCGTCGCCTCCGTCATAGTAGAGCGGGAGGCACTTGAGGTTCTGATTTTTGTCTGCAATGTACTTTGCGGGAAGCTCATCGACCACAACGACATCGATCAGATTTGCACCGATAGCGTCTGCAGCAAGCTGTGCATTGTCGAATGAAGCAACCGAAGCGCCTGTACCGTAGAGAACTCCGTCATAGCCGTAGTCCGGGTCGTCCTTCGTAGCATTGACCTCACCGTCGGAGTAGATAGCACCGGTCGTGTCGGTCTGAACACCGATCTTCTTGCCGGCGAGAGTATTCCAAAGGACGTACTTGTCATCCTCGGTCTTTATACTGTCGTCATCTGCAGAGTATATGACATACTGTACGGAGGTGTAGTACGGGGTTGAGAAGTCAACCTTCTCTTCTCTCTCCTTGGTGACGGTTATGCCTGCCGCACCGCAGTCGCAAACCTTGCCTGCGGACACGTTGTCGATGATGACTGAGAACTCAACGTTCGTAAACTCAACTTCACGTCCGAGCTTCTCGGCAACCTTGTTCATGATATCTACATCGACACCCTTGATGTCGGGCCCGTCAAAGTATTCGAACGGGGCAAAGTATGCGTTCGTCTGAACGACAATCTTGTTGTTCCCGCCGTCCTCGGTCTTACCGCAGGAGGAGAACATGAGAGCCGCAGATGCAAGCATTACGGCTGCGAGGATGATACTGATAAACTTTTTCATTGTTAGAACCATACCTTTACTGATAAATATTTTTGCGGTCCCGCGGGGGGATTCTCCGCGAAATCAACTGTATATGTACATTATATATGCATATTTATTCTTTGTCAAGATAAAAAATAAATATTTTTTAGTTTATTTTCAAAGCGCCGCGAGATCGATGCAGTCGGACCGGCGGAGGGCCGGTCACGCAGATATAAATATTTATTGTTGAAAACAATGTGGCCGTTTCACGGAGCCGTATCTAATCAGCGTGCAGCACTCCGTGTTAAACGATGCATATTTTTTGACGGCTGTTAATGACGGCGTAATCGGCGGCTGCCCGTTATGGCGGAATATTTTGCGCGGAAGAGAGACTGTGAATGACGTTTGCAATACAATACGTACATTAAGGTTGCGGCACATTAACGGCACAAACTCTGAATAAGACGTTGACTGTGTGCAATTTTGTTTTCGTGAATGTGCTCACCAGCGGTGCAAATAATTTGTACCGTGTATCAACAAAAAAGCACTCCGTAAGAAGTGCTTTTTTGTTACGCAGGGAGTGGGATTCGAACCCACGTGAGTTGCCTCAAACGGTTTTCAAGACCGCCTCGTTATGACCGCTTCGATATCCCTGCACTGTGCTTAGTCATTATACTACGTTTGACTCGGTTTGTCAAGGATAAAATCGGAATTATGCGCATATGTATTTGGCAGAGACTCAGTGAGCGGTTTTAGCTGAAATAATATTGGGATATACAGCGGTATGCTCTGCAAATTCACTTGCAATTTTGTCGGAAATATGGTATCCTTAAATAAGTTACAGAATACATTACGGAGCGCGATGCTGACTGATTTGTCTATGTCGGAGGTATCAGCATTGACATCGCGCGCAAATACAATGTGCAATCGAAAGGAATATCATTATGGGTCTGATAAAAGCAGGGATCGGTGCCCTTGGGGGCACACTGGCTGATCAGTGGAAGGAGTTTTTCTACTGTGAATCGATGCCTAAGGAGGTGCTCGTAACTAAGGGACAGAAGCGCGTCGGCGGCCGTTCATCGAACACTAAGGGGAGCGACAACATCATAACGAACGGCTCGGGGATCGCCGTTGCCGACGGTCAGTGCATGATGATCGTGGATCAGGGCAAGGTGGTCGAAGTTTGCGCTGAACCGGGTGAATTTACATATGACAGCTCAACCGAACCGTCGATCTTTACGGGCAATCTCGGAGACAGCATAAAGAAGACATTTGAGACTATCGGCAAGCGCTTTACCTACGGTGGCGATACCGGTCGCGATCAGAGAGTTTACTACTTCAACATGAAGGAGCTCATCGATAACAAGTTCGGAACGGCAAATCCCGTCCCGTTCCGCGTAGTTGATTCAAAGATCGGCATGGATGTCGATGTTTCAATCCGTTGCTCCGGCGTATATTCATACAAGATCGCGGATCCGCTTCTCTTCTATACGAACGTGTGCGGAAACGTTAGCAGTGAGTATACACGCGATGAGCTGGACGGACAGCTGAAGCTGGAGTTTATCAGCGCACTGCAGCCGGCGTTCGGCCGTCTGTCGGAGCTTGAGCTTCGCCCGAATCAGGTTGTGATGCACACCGCAGAGCTTGCCGATGCACTGAATACCGAGCTCTCTGCGAAGTGGGGCGAGCTGCGCGGACTTCGCGTGGTGAGCATAGCTATCGGATCCGTAACGCTCCCCGACGAGGATGCGGAGATGATAAAGCAGGCTCAGCGCACGGCTATTATGCGGGACCCGACTATGGCGGCGGCTACGCTTGTCGGTGCGCAGGCAGATGCTATGAAGGCGGCTGCCGCAAACGAGGGCGGTGCTATGACCGGATTCATGGGTATGGGCATGGCGGCAAATGCCGGCGGAATGAATGCTCAGAACCTCTTTGCTATGGGTCAACAGAATCAACAGAATCAGCAGCCGCAGGCATCACCTGCCGCAGGCGCATGGCGCTGCTCATGCGGTGCGACCGCAACCGGGAAATTCTGCCCGGAGTGTGGAGCAAAGAAGCCGGAAGCAGATGGCTGGAAGTGCTCATGCGGTGCGGTAAATCAGGGCAAGTTCTGCCAGAACTGCGGCGCAAAGAAGCCGGACGGTGCTCCCCTCTATCGCTGTGACAAGTGCGGCTGGGAGCCGGAGGATCCGACGAATCCGCCGAAGTTCTGCCCGGAGTGCGGCGACGTATTTGACGAGCACGACGTAAGATAACGCGAGCTGATACATTTTTCGGAGGTACACAATATTGAACGATACTTTGAAGGAGTACAAGTGTCCGTGCTGCGGCGGTGCAATCGCATTTGACACCGCATCGCAGAAGCTGAAATGCCCTTATTGCGACACTGAATTCGATATCGATACACTGAAGTCGTTTGACGACGCTTTGAAGAATGAAGCGCCGGACGATATGAAGTGGGACACCTCTGCCGGCAGCGAATGGCAGGACGGAGAGGGTGACGGACTCTGCAGCTACGTCTGCAAATCGTGCGGCGGAGAGATCGTGGCGGATGAGAATACCGCGGCAACATCATGCCCGTTCTGCGGTAACCCCGTAGTCATGATGGGACGTCTGTCGGGTGATCTGAAGCCTGATGTTGTGATCCCGTTCAAGCTCGACCGCAACGCCGCAAAGGCGGCTCTCCTTAATCATTACAAGGGGAAAAGACTTCTTCCGAAGGTGTTTCGCGACGAGAACCACATTGACGAGATTCGCGGAGTATATGTACCGTTTTGGCTGTTCGACGCGGATGCGGATGCCGATATCCGTTACAAGGCTACAAAGACGCGCACATGGAGCGATGACCGTTATGATTACACCGAAACGAGTCACTATTCGGTATTTCGCAGCGGAAGCATAGGCTTTGAGCGCGTCCCGGTAGACGGCTCATCGAAGATTGAGGATGCCCTTATGGAATCTATAGAGCCGTTCGGTTCATCGGATGCCGTTGATTTTCAGACCGCTTATCTTGCGGGATATCTTGCGGATCGGTATGATGTCGATGCCGAGGCGAGCATTGAGCGTGCAAACGAGCGCATAAAGCGCAGCACCGAGGATGCATTCCGCGCAACGGTGCAGGGCTATGATTCGGTCGTACCCGAGCAGTCGGGTGTCAGACTGAAGAACGGCCGCGCTACATACGCGCTATACCCCGTGTGGCTTCTCAACACCACGTGGCAAGACAAGAAGTATATGTTTGCGATGAACGGACAGACCGGTAAGTTTGTGGGCGACCTGCCCGTCGACCGCAGCGCCGCAAGGCGTTGGCTGTTCGGTCTTACTGCTGCCATCGGTGCAGCAATATACGGAGCCGCATGGATTGCTTGGCTTTGCAACTTACTGTGAGGAGGTGCGGCATGAAGAAGAAATTTTCGGCGCTTATGGCGCTCATTATCGCTTGTGCCGCGCTTGCGATCACGGCTGCGGCAGAGGAATCATACGAATATGATCTGTATACGGACATCACAGGCGAGGCGGTTTACGACGGAACGGAAGCACTGTACGACAGATCTTCATCGGACGGTTTTGCCGATGAATACTACAGAGTCATAGATATGGCGGGACTTCTCGGCTATGAAGAGTCCGAGGAGCTTCTCGCAAAGCTCGATGAGGTCAGCGTAAGACAGAAGTTTGACCTTATTGTCGTGACGACCGACTCAATTGACGGCAAGACGCCGGAGGCGTTTGCCGACGATGTGTACGATGAATGCAAGTTCGGATACGGTGAGAATCACGACGGTGCGCTCCTGCTCATCAGTATGGAGGATCGCGACTGGTACATATCCACCTGCGGGTACGGACTTACGGCGCTGACCGATTACGGAATTCAGCGTGTCGGAGACGCTATGCTTTCCGATCTTTCGTCAGGAGATTATGCGGCGGCATTTGATACCTTTGCCGATGAGTGCGACCGACTCGTTACCCGTGCAAGGAATGGAAATCCCCTCGATATCGACAGCGATGATAATTCGGATGATACCGAACCGGGAGGTCCGCCGTCGATTCTGTGGCTGTTCATATCTCTCGGTATCGGATTTATCGTTGCGCTGATCGTAGTTGCCGTAATGAAGTCTAAGCTGCGCACGGTGCGTTCTCAGGCTGCTGCGGACAGCTATGTTAAAAATGACAGTATGCAGCTTACGGCACAGAACGACATATTCCTGTATCGCAATGTCAGCCGTACAGAACGACCGCGGGACAACGATAATTCCGGCGGCGGTTCAAGTTCACATACGTCGTCCTCCGGAGCAACGCACGGCGGTGGCGGCGGCAAATTCTGACGCAACGCTTTACATGAGAGATCCCTGTATTCCTGTGAGGCAGCATAAAAGGTCGGCACAGACGAATCATTTCGTCTGCGCCGACCTTTTTCGGTTTATCCGGGGGGATGCTCGGCTGAGGTTTTGTTTGTTGTACCCGGCAGCGATGTGCTCTTAACCGAGGTTTGCCGAGCCGCCGCGTGACAGTGTGCGTGCGACCTCCGCTCCGCTTAGTTCCTGTACGCTCTTTCCCTGATCGATCGCGAGATATGCGGCAACACCCGCAGCTTCACCGATCTGATTCAGGTTGACCATGACGCGGAGCGCCCCGAAAGCAGGAGCGTCAGCGTTTATCATGCGCCCTGCGGCGATGATATTCTCGTACCTTTCACCGACGAGGCATCTGAACGGGAGCTGATAGTACGTCGGGATAGGAATGTCCTTAGAGATTCCTTTTTCCTCGCGCCAGTTGCCGTAGATGACCTCACCGCTCGTAAGCTCCGTTGAGTACGTCCCGTCAAAGTGCATGAAGGTGATCCCGTGCTCATCATGGTGAACATCGATATTATAAGTGCCGCACATGATGTTGTCCTCATAGCTCTTGCCGAGAAGCAATTCTATGTGGTCTGCCTGCAGCTTAGTTTTGTAGTGGTAGGTGTCGCGTATGCCGATATACGAGCAGTCACCAACGAGCGAATAATCCTCGTCGGGATCGCCGTACTTACGGAGAAGTCGGCATATCTTGCGCATCTTTTCGCGTCCGACGAGCTCTGCTTCGGTGAGGTCGTCTGCCTTTGCACACTGAAGTCCGAAGACATGCGTGTTTGCGCGCATCTTGATCTTTTTAAGCCCCGGCACGGCTGTTGCCCAGCCCCAGTCGGGTTCAATGTCAAACTCTTTGGCGTGCATATTCATGAGATGTGTTGTGACATCGGACGTTTCGTTTCGTATGTACGTCTTCAAAAATTCGTCTCGCCCTTGCATCAGGAATACGTATGACGGGGGCTGTATGTGCTCGTTTTCAAAGCGCTCGATGCCGAGATCACGGCAGATGTCTCCGTCACCCGTTGCATCGATAAAGAACTTGGCACGAATTGCCCCGCGTCCGTCCTTGTTTTCGACGAATATGGCATCGATACGGTCGCCGTCAAGAGAGATGCCGGTGTAAATAGTGTGCATATACATCTTCACTTTTGATTCAACGAGGAGTCGGTCAAGCTCACATTTCAGCTCGATCGGGTTAAAAAAGTGAGAGCTGCCGTTTCCGACTTTGTGATCGAACAGCGGCAATCTGTCGAGCACCTCTTCCGAGAGACCTGCGATTACCTGCTTGTTTCCGTCGGTGTTAAGGAATGAATGCCACACGCTGACGAGTCCGTTCGTTGCGACCCCTCCGAAGCTGTTCTGCGCCTCGACTATGACGACGCTTGCGCCGAGTCTCGCTGCTCTGACTGCGGCAAAGACGCCGGTAGCCGAGCCGCCTACCACACAAACGTCGGCTTCATGGATGACCGGTACCTGACGGGGAGCTTCATTTACATAATTCATATTATATGAAACCGTCCTTCTCCGCCGCCTTGCGGCGGTAAATTTCTGCAATTACGAGATGTGCTGCGGCATTGCCGCGACTCATTCGACATACCTATTTTACAATCAATATCGTGCCTGTTCCTCTACTATTGTATTACAAATATGCACTTTTGTATTAAGTGTTGTATTTTCCTCGCTTTCATGTATAATATAGATATGACAAGTCCCGCCGCAGGGCGGGAGAAGGGATGAATTACCGCTTATGAAGCTGACATTTTTGGGCGCTGCGCATGAGGTTACAGGTTCAAGGACTCTCCTTGAGGCTGCCGGGCAACGCATACTTATCGATTGCGGTCTTGAACAGGGCGCGGACACATACAAAAACTGTGAGATGCCGTGCGCGGCGAGCGAGATCGATGCCGTATGCCTGACACACGCGCATATAGATCACTCGGGCATGCTCCCGGCGCTCGTTGCAGGAGGCTTTTCAGGTCCCATCTATTGTACCGGAGCAACCGAAAAGCTGTGTGGGATCATGCTGCGCGACTCGGCACACATTCAGGAGTCGGAGGCGGAGTGGCATTCGCGCAAGGCTATGCGCGCAGGTCTTCCCCCCGTGGAGCCGCTTTATACTTTAGCTGATGCCGAAGCTGCTCTGAAGCTATTTGATCCTTCGCCGTACGGTGAACGACGCGAAATAGCACCGGGAATAGCCGTGACTTTCAGTGACGCCGGACACCTGCTCGGATCTGCAAGTATACTTGTAGAGGTGCGCGAGGGTGATGAGGAACGGAGAATACTCTTCTCGGGCGATCTCGGAAACATCGACCGACCGCTTATACGCGACCCGCAGTCGCCTCCGGGCGCCGATTACGTTGTTATCGAATCCACATACGGGGACAGGCTCCACGGAGAACGCCCGGATTATACGTCGCAGCTTACCAGGATAATCGGAGATACTCTCAGGCGCGGCGGAAACGTTGTGATACCCGCTTTTGCGGTGGGGAGAACGCAGGAGCTGCTTTATCTCATCCGTGTGATCAAGGAGGAGCACCTTCTGCCGGATATTCAGGATTTCCCGGTCTACGTTGACAGCCCGCTTGCGGTTGAGGCGACGAACGTGTATTCATGCGGCATGACCGACTATTATGACAGCGAGACGCTCGAGCTTTTGCAGCGCGGTATCGACCCGATCAAGTTTGAGGGATTGCGCCTTTCGATTACGAGCGACGATTCGCGGGCGATCAACTTCGATCCGACTCCCAAGGTGATAATCTCGGCATCCGGAATGTGCGATGCCGGGCGCATAAGACATCATCTGAAGCACAATCTGTGGCGGCGTGACAGCACTGTTCTGTTCGTCGGATACCAGTCGGAGGGGACGGTCGGACGTCAGCTTACCGAGGGGGCGGTATCCGTGCGGCTGTTCGGTGAGGAGATCGCGGTTGAGGCGCACATTGAGAAGCTCGACGGGATCAGCGGACATGCGGATATGAATATGCTGATAGATTGGCTGTCAAAACTGCCTCACAAGCCCGCACGCGTATTTGTGAATCACGGCGCAGATTCGGTGTGCGACAGGTTCGCGAACAGTGTGCGTGAGCGACTTGGGTTTACGGCTGAAGCGCCGTACAGCGGTGACGAGTTCGATCTTATAGCGGATGTTGTGCTGCATCGCGAACCGCCGGTGCGCATTGAACGTTCCGCCGAACGTCGTCAACGTCGCGAGATTGCAGTATTCGAGAGACTGCGTGCAGCCGGTCGCAGACTCCTTAACCTCATTGAACGCAGCCGCGGCTGCGCGAACCGCGACCTTGCAAGGCTTGCCGATCAGATAAACGAGCTCTGTGATAAATTTGAGCGAAAATAAAAGAATACGAGTCCTCACGCTCTGACGTGAGGACTCGTATTATGATGGATGTTGGTCCTATTTTTAAGAATGTGTGATCCCGTGCAACGAAGAGGGATTCACCCGTGCATCAAGAAGGGCTGCCACATATGT
>CAKSEM010000056.1 GCA_934446485.1 uncultured Eubacteriales bacterium
TCTCAGCGGAGTTCGCGTACGCGATCTTGACTGCGCACTCTTTATAGACGACCGCAATATTGACGCTGACAGCACGGTAAAGGTAGTGAACTGCGACTTTGATACACCGTGTACCGCTGTAAATCTTTACGGAAACGGTGACGGTTCGGACGCACGCACAAGACTCATCGTGCAAGGCACAAAGATTCGCGGCGGATATTTCGGCATCAGCGGAAACGGCAGTACCTCAAACTACGGCACGGATATTGTAATAATGGATTCTGAGGTTGAGGGAAAGTGGGCAGCCATCTATCAGCCGCAGCGCGATTCCAAAACAGCCGTATCCGGCAGTAAGCTCACAGGTTACACCGGAGCTGTGGTCAAAGGCGGAACGGTGACCTTTACAGACAGTGAGGTAAAAGGCACGGGTGCCCATGCAGAGCCGGCTGCCGCAGCAGGAGGATTTACCGATACGGGAGACGGCATATACGTCGAAGCAACGTACACATGGAGCGCCGGTGTTGTACTTCACGGCGCCGGAAACCGCATATCGAGTGTGAACAGCTACGCTATCGATCTGTTCGGCGTCAAGGGGCGCGGCCCCGGACGTATGGTGTGTGACGGAGGTACTCTCGCCGGAGCGCTCGGAGCCACAAAATTTAATGACATCGGCACATTCACTGTCAGTGACAGCACTGAGCAGAACGGTAAGGTCGGTCCCTGACGGAGGTAGGCGATGAAAGAGAGAAAGAACGGCATCAGCAGACTTCCGCTGCTCGCCGTGTGTGCCGTGCTGATTGCGCTTATCATAACGGTAGGAGTGACGTATGCACGTTATCAGGAGGTGCGGGATCAAAGGATCAGCTTCAGCGGCGCGGGAGTTGACGGGATTTATATAAGGAGTGCCGACGGATCCTATACGTCGCCGGATACTTGGAAAAAGGATGCGTCCGACGGATCATGGCAGCTTGAATTTCTGTTGAGCAATTCCGAGAGTGCCAACAAGGTCGCAAAGCGCACACAAACGGCTTATGTCAGAGTCATTTCAGGTACGGCGGACATCACGTCGAATACGGTTATCGAGCTTATATGCGGCGAGGAAAGGTATACGGCGGTGCCTGAGAGGATCGATACGGAGAGCGTTATCGGACAGCGTTTCGGTGACGGAAGACTGTACAGATTCTTTAATCAGTCGGGCGAAGAGGTCACGTGGATGCTCGTCGGCGGCAGAAGTTCCGATCTCATGATGAAGCTTCGTGTTAAAAACGGGGCTGAAGGGGCATCGTATACGATTGTAGCCGAGCGTGCCGTGCAGAATGCCGGATGAGGCGCGGATAACTCATACACACTTTAGATGAAAGGAGGAGACGATCATGAGACGGCATACGGCTCTGATTTTTGCGCTGACTTTGACTGCTGCGTGTGCGGCGACGTTCGGACGAGCTTTTGCACGCCCGGAGGGGATCGGCAGCTGGACCGGCAGAATACCGGAAACTGTCGAAAACGATAATACGTCGGAGGCGGAGCAGATTCTGACCGAGTCGGGGCTCCATGTTCGGATGGGTGCACCGAACGGCGAGGTTACGGTCAACCTCGGAGTGGTCGGCGGCAGCTTCGACGTTATGATTCCCGACGGGGAAGAGTGGGTCGGAGCAGATGTCGACGTGAGATCGGGCGTGCTGACGATACGCTCGTCGCTATCCTCACAAAATACGAATCCGTCCGACGATACGGCGACTCGAGCAGATTCTGCCGAGACCGCAGAGTTGACGGGCGACGGCAGCGATACCGCTGAGACTGAGACAACCGAAGTTACGAAAGAAACGGAAACTATCGAATCGGTACAGGAGCCGAAAAACGCTCCCACGCGCCCCGATTCGGTTACGGTGACCGTTAAAAATACTACGGATGACGGCAAGGTGCTGTGGGCGGATTTTTTGATCTGCGCAGACACAGACGGGACTGCGCAGGGCAGCATTACGCTTGACGGTGCGCTGACATACTATAATCCGAAGGTGCCGATCCCTGTCAGGAGCAGCGGTGAGGCTTGCACACTTCTGCTGAACGGCGGAATGTTTCCTTCAGGCACAAAGTATCGCTCGGATAACGGTGAATATCTCCTGATGTGTGATGATTATCTGCATATTCCCGCAAATACGGATGTACTGATCGATCTGTCCGGAACCCAAATTTCCGGTGATATCGATATCGGTGGACATAGCCTTACCTATTATGCCATTCCGAAGCTCTCAAGTGAGAGGGCATATATCATAGGTAATACAGAACTAGTGCTTCCGATGCGCTACACGTGGGGCGGAATTTCTCCGACGGTCAAGCCGGAACGGTTAAAGGTTTCCCCTACAGGGACTGCGACGTATGAGCCCGCCGACGGTGTGAAGATTACGCCTGACAGCGACGGACGTGAGATACGCCTGACGGCGGACGGAGGGAGCGCCGGTACATACCGAGTGACTCTTACGTGGTCTCTTGCCGACGGCACAGAGCTTTATAGGATGAAAATACCGTTCTATATCATGTATGACAGCGTTATACCTGACGTAGAGTGAAACGGGCACGGCATTTTGCTGCTGTGCCCGTTTTTGTTGTATACGCGAAGTGCAGTATCGAAATATACGGACAATATTACTCAAAACATCGTCGTACTTTGCGACAGCGGACGTTTTTATGTTCTATACAATCAAGAAAGCCATAGCGGAATTAATTCGACAGGTATTAATATACAATTAAAAACATATGCAAGCTTGATGATGGCATTGTTAATAAAGGTATTTTCGCGATTTTGACTAGCGATATTGCACAAAACCATGCGCGAAAAAACGTTGCATATGACGATTGACGCTGCGGAAAACGGGTGATAAAATATTAATCGAATTAATACTGTCCGCAGGGCGGTAGGGGAGGATAATATATATGAAGCGGATATTGACAGCATTTACAGCCGCGGCACTCGTTTTGTCACTGCTCATGCTGCCCGGAATTTCGGCAGCGGCGCTGCCGTTTGAGGACGTTAGGGGCGGAGACTGGTTTTACGATGCAGTCGAGCAGATGTACAATGACGGGCTGATAAACGGACGGACGCCTACGAGGTACGATCCGCAGGGTACGATGACCCGCGCGGAGCTTGTCGTGCTCATGTCCCGCATATCGGGCGAGGATGTTTCGAATTTCGGTATTTATGCCGACGGCTTCGGAGATGTCGGACAGAACTCGTGGTATAGGAGCTATGTCGGATGGGCGGCACGGCGCGGACTGGTAAACGGATATGACGGCGGAAGGACATTCAAGCCGGAATCTCCGATACTCAGACAAGAGTTTGCGGCGTTGGTTGTACGTCTTACGGACTACTTGGACTCCGTACTGCCGCGCGAACCCAAGATCGAAAAATTCTCGGATGCAAATGATATTCCCGGATGGGCTGCCGACAATATTGAAGAGCTGCGCGTGACGGGACTTGCAGCCGGCGACGAGAGAGGGCGCTTTAATCCAGGAGCAACGCTTACGCGCGCAGAAGCGGCTATGCTTCTGTCGCGCTTTACGGCAGCGCTTAAGCTTGATCCGATGTACGGCATATTTGACCGTGCGGAGGAAATCTCTGAAACTGTCGAAAACGGTCGGATCGTAATCTTTGCAGGTGCTGCCGAGAGCCTGACTGCCGACAGTCTGAACGATCTGATCCTTGCTGCGCTCGGGCTTGATCGCGGAACGTATGAACTGGAGCTTGATCCGGGCGAGGTTGATGCCGTGAGGCAAGGTGATTACGGAAAATTATCGCCGGGTGATCGGATCGAGACAGAACTGACGGCAGCTGTCCGCAATAGCCTTACGGGACAGAGTACGCAGCGGCGTAAGCTGCCTCTCATCCTCGGTCGGAGTGAAGATATTCCGGAGGAGATGTACCCTGAGTTTTACTATAAGATAAAGCTTGACGGTACTGCGGAAATCACGGATTATGTGGGCAATGACAGTATCCGCACGCTTACTGTGCCGTCGTCGCTCGGCGGGGTTAAGGTCACATCTATCGGCGAGCTTGCCTTTTCCGAGTGCCGCGAGCTTGAGGCGGTGACGATTCCGAAGACGGTTACGCGTATCGGCGAGCGTGCGTTTGCGCTTTGCACATCGCTTGACGGCGTGAGTATTCCCGACTCTGTGACGGAGGTGGGACGCGCTGCGTTCTACTATTGCACATCTCTCAAGGGTGTGCGTTTGCCGAGTCGTCTCAGATACATTCCCGACTATATGTTTTATATGTGCACTTCACTTGAAAATGTCTTGCCTCCGGAGGAGTTGCGTGAGATAGGAGCATATGCGTTCTGCTGCTGCAAGCTGAGCAGTTTCGGCTTCGGCGACGGCATTGAGCGAATCGGCGACTATTCATTTGAAGGATGTGCTCTTCGCTCAGTCCGTGTTCCGGATACCTGTGATTATGTTGGAAACTGGTCGTTTTATAACTGCGCATCGCTTTCGGATGTTTATCTCGGGCGCGGGCTGACGCAACTCGGCAGCGGCATATTCTACGGCACGGCAGTGACCGATGTGTCTTACGGCGGTACGGCATCGGAATATTCCGCAATCGTGAAGAAATCGACGCTCATGGGCGATCAGAAGATAGTATGTGAAGGAGGGAACAGATAATGAAACTGCTGTATGCCGCAAAACGCAGCGTCGCCGCTGTACTTGTACCTATGCTGCTTGCAAGTGCGGTCTGTGCCGCCGATGTTAAGGTCGAGACTGATCCTTCAAGCGGTATGAAATACCGTGCCATCCTGACCGAACGTGAATCGGAGACTGATATCACTCTTCACGAGAGTACATATTCGCCCTATTTTGATCTGCCTTCGCCGTCAATTTTCTCAGAGTATACTGATGAGCCGCGGCAGATATGCGAGGGCGACATCTATGTTTCGACGGACGGAGATGATTCCGGGAGCGGAACGGCTGAATCTCCGTTTTTGACCATAGAGCGCGCCCGTGACGAGATTCGCAGACGCCGTGAGTTCGGCACACTGCCGGATGGAGGAGTCACTGTTTCGGTAAGGGCGGGAACTTATCACATGAAATCCGGAATTCGATTCGACTCCGGCGACGGCGGGAGTGCCGACTGTCCCGTCACTTATACCGCTTACGGCGACGGAGAGGTTATCCTTTCCGGTGCGCTTGAGCTGTCCGCTTCCGATTTTTATAAACCGTCCGACGGTGTTGCATCGCGCTTCTGCGATGAGACATCACGTCACGTGCTTGCGGCGGATCTGAAAAAATACGGTGTAACCTCCGATATGCTTTCCCTAAATCAGACCGGGCAGGCAACGATGCGCGGAACGAATGTCGAACTGTCGGTAGACCGCGAAACATACACGCTTGCCAGATATCCCAACGACTCATTCCTGTTTTCGGACGGTATCGTTTCGAAATCCGGCAGAGCGCGGCTTATAATGACGGATGATGCGGTAGACCGCGTGTCCTCGTGGGCAAATACTGACAATGTGTGGGCACTCGGAATCATAAATACGGATTATAATGATTCGACATCTGTCGTGTCGATCGATACGGCTTCACGTGTCCTGACGTTCAACAACGCCGATACCAACGGATACAAGCAGAAGATGCCGTATTACTTCTTCAATGTCCCCGAGGAACTGGATGCTCCCGGAGAGTGGTATCTTGACCGAGATGAGTGTGTTCTGTATATGTATCCGAACGGAGACATCGCAGATTCGTCGATCGAGCTTGCGTTGGGCTTCAATGATACGATAGTGAGCTTTGACGGCTGCCGATATATTACCTTTAACGGATTTACACTGACGGGTACGCGCGGAAGCGGGCTTCGCGCGTCGAATGTTTCGGATTTTACGCTCAGTAATTGTCGATTCTACAACATTGGCAGAAATGCCGTTGACGGAACCGGAGAGCGCTGCACTGTGAGTGAATGTGAGGTATCATACGTCGGAGGAAGCGGTATTTCGTGGAGCGGCGGAGACAAAGCAACGCTCAGGCGTGCGGATAATCTGATCGATAACAACCTTGTAACTCACTGGGGGCTTAACACACGCACATTTACGTCAGCGATTTCCGGCGGAGGACAGGGGATCACGATCAGCCACAACGAGATGGCGTATTCGACATCGAATGCTACGGGAATGACGGGGAATATGAATGTGCTCGAATATAACCTGATCCACGACTGTACACGCTACGCCTCGGATTGCGGTGCGTACTATAACGGCTCATCATGGACGAGCGGCGGCTGCGACATACGTTACAACTGCTTCTACAATATCGGAAGCGATATGGCGACCCCTGCTGCCATCTTCTGGGATGACGGTATGGCATACCAGCGAGCATATAAGAATTTGCTGCTCAATATATCCGGGTACGGTATTTCGATAGGCGGAGGATTCGGCAACGCAGTTGTGAATAATGCTATAATCAACACAGGTAAGGCTCCGTATCTGTACGATGCGCGTCCGTATAACGGAAACCGTCAGGGAGATCGCTTCTATGCACAGGACAGCAGCGGATTTATATGGAATCTGTATAAGAGTACACCGTATACGACAACGGTGTGGCGTGAGAGCTTCCCGCTGCTTGCACAGGTTCTTCAGACGTCGAATGACAAGATTGCGCCGCACTTCGGATTCAACCCGGCGTTCAGTCTCTTCACAGATAACATCTTCATAAACCGTGAATCACTGAACGGCGGGGTCGGGGTGCAGCACATAAACTACAGCACGGATATAGACAACTACGTGTCTGATGCATCGGTGCTCGAGGACATATTTGTTGATCCCGAGCACGGTGACTACCGACTTCGTGACGACAGTGCCGCATGGAGTGAGGTGCGCGACTTTGAAGACATTCCGTACTGGAAAATAGGCAGATACTAAAAAAGAAGTGGGTGCGCCGCAGCGCGCACCCACGTCTGTTTGGCTTATATCTTATTTTGCTGCTCTTACGATCTCTTCGGTATCCGATGCGATCATGAGCTCTTCATTCGTCGGAATGAGAAGGATCTTGACACGGGAATCGGGAGCGGAGAGGTCAACGATGTCGTTTTGGTGATGTGACACGGCATTAAGCTCTCGGTTTATCTTGATTCCGAAATATTCAAGGTCGGTGCAGACGCGATCGCGTAGCTCGGGGTTGTTTTCACCCATGCCTGCGGTCCATACGATTGCGTCGAGGCCGTTCATTGCCGCAGTGTATGCTCCGATGTACTTCTGTATCTGGTATGCGAGCGTCGTTGCCGCAAGCTCGGCGCGGGTGTCACCCTTCAGAATAGCAGCCTCAATATCGCGGCTGTCTGAGGAAATGCCCGAAATTCCGAGGAATCCGCACTTCTTGTTCATATAGTAGCTCATCTCATCGGGTGTGTAGCCTTCCTTATTCATGATGTACGTGACGATCGCGGGATCGATTGAACCGCATCTCGTACCCATGATGACGCCGTCGAGCGGAGTGAAGCCCATGGAGGTATCGATGACGTGTCCGCCCTTGACAGCGGATATGGACGAACCGTTTCCGATGTGGCATGTGATGATCTTGGTATCTTCGGCGGGACGGCCGAGGAGCTTTATAGCCTCGCGGGTCACGAACCTGTGAGACGTACCGTGCGCACCGTAGCGGCGCACCTTGTACTTTTCGTACATATCATACGATACACCGTAGGTATATGCCTTCGGGGGCATGGTCTGATGGAATGCGGTGTCGAATACGAGCACCTGCGGCTTGTCGGGCATGACTGCAAGGCAGCCCTTGATACCCATGATGTGCGCGCCGGTGTGGAGCGGCGCAAAGTCGCGGCAGAGCTCCAGCTTTTCGAGAACCTCGTCGGTCAGGAGAACAGACTCAAAGAAGTACGGACCGCCGTGGACAACACGGTGACCGACTGCCTCAATCTCATTCATGTCGGAGATCACACCGTATTCGGGGTGTGTGAGGTATTCGATAACACACTTGGTTGCCACTGCATGATCGGGCATCGGGATATCTACTTTCAGCTTTTCGCCGTTTTCGCCCTTGCGGTGCTCAAGTCTGCCGTCGATGCCGATGCGCTCGCATATGCCCTTTGCGAGAACCGTTTCGGTAGACGTGTCAAAGAGCTGATACTTGAGCGATGACGATCCTGCGTTTACAACGAGAACTTTCATGAATATACTCCGTTCTGCCGGGTCGCCCCGGCTTTAATTGATTTGATAGTTTGACAAGTCACAAAACATCGTTTATAATTATATATGAAATTACAGATAATTACAAGTATTATTTTGAGCGTATTCGGAGGAATTTTGAAAATGCCGGGCTGTACTGTCATAATATGCGAATTCAACCCGCTCCACGCCGGACACCGCCATATTCTGAGCCGAGCTGCCGAGTACGGACTTCCGGTGATCGCGGTCATGAGCGGGAACCTGACTCAGCGCTCCGAATGTGCCGTTTACGACAAGTACCGCCGTGCAGCGGCAGCGGTAGCGTGCGGTGCCGACGCAGTCGTAGAGCTGCCATTTCCGTGGAGCTCGGCGGGTGCCGAATTCTTCGCTCGCGGCGGTGTGTCTCTCGGGGCTGCGCTCGGAGCCGAACGGTTCGTTTTCGGAAGTGAGACCGGTGACGCCGATTATGTTCGCCGTGCGGCGAATTGTGCACAGAGTGAGGAGTATCGCAGATATCTTGCCGATATAACCGATCCCGCACTCGGTGCGGCAGCATCGACGAGTGCGGCTATGGAGCATTTCGGATATGATCTGGGACCGAACGACCGCCTAGGAACTTACTATATGTCTGCCG
>CAKSEM010000057.1 GCA_934446485.1 uncultured Eubacteriales bacterium
ACTTTAACCTTTCGATTAAGCTCTCGCCTGAAGCTACCGAAGAGGAGAAGGCGGGATATGTCAAACTCTTCACTGAGCTTTCGCGCACGGTGACGGTTGAGGACGCCGACCTTACAATTCTGAGTCTTGCATATGCAGACCGCAAGCTCAGCGCTGAATATACAGGAAATCTCAATGTCAATGTTGATCTGACCGGCGATCCGGATTACGCTGCTCTTATCGCAACGATGGTGGCTTACGGCGCGTCTGACGCGCTCCGTACAGAGCTTAAGGGCGCCGTGGAGGAGTATCTTGATAACGGTACGACTTATGCACTTAAGGCCGCACTTGAAAAGATTACGGTCAAGGATGCAGTAACGGCAATCAAAAATTCAAAGCGTGTGACGATCGATGAGATGCTTACGTCTCTCGGTATAACATCCGACGGTATTGCCGATCTTGAGCGGACATATGACCGTGCACTTTCGGTGATAGCATCTGTATTCAACAGACTTGATATCACGGGATCCGGCAGCGCACTCGGTTCATTTGAGACTGAGGAGTACGGCACATACGCTTATGAGGCTACCGTTAAGAAGGTCGATGTTGACCTGACGCTGAGGCTCTTTACAGAGCTTCCTATCATAACCGCAACCGATGTTGACGGAAATGTCGTCTATGAAGGCGACAGTCTCAAGGATGCTTTTGATGGACGCGGCGATGGAGATACCGTAACTGTCAATTCACCCGTGACGATGACCGACAACGTATATGTCTCTGAAAGGATAGAGCTTGTCGGTGCAGGTAAGATAGCATTTGACGGATATAAGATAGCGCTTTCCGATCCGGATGCTGCACTCACCTCCGACACCGCGCTGACCGGCAAGGTTCAGTCGGACGTTGAGAATTACGATCTGACTGAAACCCGTATGAACGGAAAGTATGTCTACAGCTTGACCCGTCATATAGTTGAGGAGCGGAAGATCACGGTAACGAACGCTGCGGGCGACGTAGTTTACGAGGGCGACAGCCTGACGGAAGCTCTGACCGGGCGTGCTGACGGGGACACCGTCACCTTGAACGCTCTCGTCACCATGACGGGAGACGAAGGTGTAGTTTCGAAGATCGCTTTCGTTAATGTTGATAGGATATCATTCGGCGAGTACCGTCTCATTCTTGACAGAGATACGGCGGAGATCAAGGCTGATGCTGCAATTCTTGATTATGTGGCATCGGGCGTTGACGGATACGATGTTACGGGTATCCTCGCTGACGGTACGTACATCTACAGCCTGACGTCACACGTAACCGAATGGCCGATTGAGGTTGTAAGAGCCGACGGAACGGTTGCTTACGAAGGCGACGATCTTGCTGATGCTTTGGCGGCAGTTGAAGACGGTGCTACCGTTACGGTTAAGGCAGCAGTTTCCGTGACCGGAAACGTTGAGATCGATAACAGCTTTGAGCTCGTTGGCGCCGACAATATAGATTTCGGCACATATAAGCTACTCATAGCTGATCCGGACGCATCGCTTACATCCGATGCTGCATTGACCGGTAAGATTCAGTCTGGCGTTGAGAATTACGATCTGAATGAGGCGCGCCTCAACGGAAAGTACGTCTACACGCTGACCCGACACATAGTTGAGGAACGGAAGATCACGGTAACGAACGCTGCGGGAGACGTGGTCTATGAGGGCGACAGCCTTGCAGAAGCCCTGACGGGACGAACGGCAGGCGACGTAGTTACGGTGAACTCGGCGGTCTACATGACTGAGAATGCTGATATCACGACGAGCATTACTATCGTGAATGCCGACCGCATCACGTCCGACGGCTACAGGTTCATCCTTGCCGATGAAAACGCAGAGCTCAGAGCTGATGCATCCCTTACAGGACTTGTTACATCGGGAGTTGCGGGCTTTGATATTACTGAGACCGTGACCGATACAGAGTACATCTACACGCTGACCCGACACGTAGTTGAGGAGCGTAAGATCACGGTAACGAACGCTGCTGGAGACGTGGTCTATGAGGGAGACAGCCTTGCAGAAGCCCTGACGGGACGCACGGCAGGCGATGTAGTTACAGTGAACTCGGCGGTTTCCATGACTGAGGACGCGAACATCACGACGAATATCACGATCGTGAATATTTTAGACGTAGACTTCGGTGCACACAGGATCATCCTCGGCAGCACCGACGCAAGTGTTACTACCGACGCACCGATAGACGGCAAGATCGTTTGCGGACTTGATTATCATACGGTTGCTGTCAGCGGTCCTGTTGAAGGGCAGTATACGTACTCGCTTACCGACCGTGTGATCGTAATTACGTCAGTTGCAGGGACGAAGCGTCTCTACGACATAACGAAACTGAGTGATGCGCTTGAAGAGGCGCAGGACGGAGACACCGTTACAGTTTGCGCCGAAGCAACGCTTACCGCTAATGTTACCGTCACATCGACGATTACGCTCGAACGTGCCGGGAACATCAAGGCAGGCGGACATACCATCACGCTTGCGGAGGGTGTTAAGATTACATCAGACGCAAAGCTTGCGCTTGATATGCTCCGTGCCGCTAACGGCAGAGTAACAGAGAACAAGGTCGGCAATAGGTATGAGTATACGACCGTAGTCGATAAAGTCTCGGTAGATGCTCCGACCGTCACGGTAGAGAAGAACGGAATGATCCGCGGTGCACGTGTGGATACGGCAAATCGTCTCATTTACATTGATACTGCACCGTCCGGTATCACTTTGCAGAACTTCAAGTCGCTTGTAAGCTTTAAGACTCATAACGCCGCAACATCAGCGACCGAGGTCACCAACGGCAATGTCGTGCTGGGCAAAGATGATCTCGTGCCGACCGGAGCCGCGATCAAGGTTACGGCAAGCGGTGCGGGCGGAAGCGAAACGGTGACATACACCGTCATCGTTCTAGGAGATACGAACTGCAACGGTAAGATCGAATCAGGTGACGCAACAAGGATCGCGTTCCACTATGTCGGCTCTAAGCTGCTCACCGGCTATGCTTATATGGCTGCCGACACCACATGCAACGGCATCATTGATGCAGGCGACGCAGTGAACCTGTCGACGAAGTATGTGTATAAGTGGGATGACAAGACATATGTGTCTGCTCTGAAATAAACGGGAGGATATGAGAATGAATTTTACTAAGAAGTTTTTGACCCTGGCGCTTACCCTTGCACTGTTGGTCGGTGCGCTTTCATTGCCGACATTTGCCGCTGCTTCCGGAAAGGCAGGGGAGACCGTCACGGTCACCATCTCCTTTTCCGATGCATACGGGGCAGACGGTTCACTCACGTATTCAAACCCCGGAATCCTGTCGAAGATCACTGTTTCAGGTAATATCCCGGGAGCGTTCTCTCAGGATAAGTACTATATGTTCAGCACGTCTAAGCAGACGGTCAATGTCATCATTACGGCAACCATCAGTCCGAGTGCGGCTGCGGGCGACACCTGCACGATAACCGCAAGCGGAAATGTTACAATAAATGATGAGGGCGCGATCCGTTCGGACTCCGGCTCGGCAACCATAAAGGTTGCCGCTGCCGAGACGACGCCGAAGCCTACACCGAAGCCCGAGCCGAAGCCTACGCCGGCTACGACTCCCAAGCCGACACCTGAACCGACTCCCGAGCCGACTCCGGCTCCGGTCGATACCACTCCGTGGACTCCGGCACCTGAACCGACCCCGGTCGAAAACAACGTAGACTTTACGGAGCTCAATGCGCAGATCGCAAAGGCGCGCGAATTTGAGCAGCCGGGATACACCGATGAGAGCTGGGATGCACTTCAGTCTGCACTGAACTCAGCAGTCGCACAGTTCGGAAGCTACAGCCAGGATGACGTAGATGCTGCGGCAAGGACACTTGCTGCGGCTATCGATGGACTTAAAAAGGTCGACTACACGAAGCTGAAAGACGCTATTGAGAAGACCTCGGATTTCCTGAAGGATAACGCACTGTCAGACAAGTGGTCCAAACTGACTGCGGCACTCGATGACGCGAATAAGATGCTCACCGGCGGCGACCAGGAGAAGATCGATGAAGCTGCAAAGGCTTTGACCGATGCTCTCAAGGCTGTACGCGATGAAATCGAGAGCCTCACAAAGGTTGAGACTGAAGTAAAGACAGTCGAGGTCGACCGTGTTGTTGAGCCGGATTATCCGTTCTGCAATATCAGATGGCACCGCGTCATAATAGTTCTCTTCATTATAAGTGCCGTTATAAACCTTGTGTTTATCGCACTGCTCGTGATGTATTTCATTCGCAGAAAGAAGAATACGACCGATACGACTCCTCTCGTCGATTATCAGATAGATGACGACGATCAGCCTGAGGAAAATTCCGGATCGGACGATGCATCCGATGCAGCCGGTGCTGAAGATTCCGCTGTCAATACCGAAAACGGAACCGACACCGATCCTGACACAAAGGAGTAATAGCCGTGCACAGTGTCGGGAGGGATATATCCCCTCCCAACCGCACGGATCAACTGAGCTTTTCGATGTGCCTGTTGCGGACGTGACGCATCACTAAGGGCACGTTCGCGGCATCTGCTGTGCACATGCACGGCGCCGAGACTACCAACAGAATGGAGCAGGTTGCTTTGGAAAACAACACCTGGAAACGAAAAGAGTATGCGACATGGGATGAAGCATTCCGCGGGCTGGCTCCTGCGGTGAGACAGCAGTCCGTCAGGGTTGCTGCATACACGCAGGCGCTTTATGCTGAGGCGTGTGAATCGTCCTTCGGGACGGGCCCCGCATATGATAAATATCCCGATCGGATAAAAGGAAAGTATGCCGACCTTGCTTACAAGTGCGGTATGTATCATCAGATCGGCAAGGCGCTCGTGCCGCAGGAATATCAGATATATCAGAAAGATTTCACCGATGAGGAGCTTGCGGTGTACCGCAAGTATACGACCGACGGACGCGCGCTCGCGGCTTCACTTCAGGAGAAGACGCAGCGTTCGCGTGAGAAGCGCCGCGGCGTCCTTGAGGAAACGGCGACTTCAAACGTGACGTGGCTTATGATACGCGAATCGTGCGAACAGCATATGGAGCGCTATGACGGGAGCGGATATCCCAAGGGGCTTGTCGGAAGTGCGATCAGCCCGATAGCGCAGATCGTCGGTTTGGCGCGCGAGCTTGACAGACTCAGTGCCGAGACGAAGTCCGAGGAACCGTTTGCAGAGGCTTACGACACATTGATATCGGAGGCCGGTACGGCGTTTTCGCCGGAGCTTATCGATATTTTGAAGGCTGCACGTTCAAAATGCCGCGCGGTTTACAACAAGTACATACATTATACGCTGACTTTGCCGAAGACTATTCCGCTCGTGGAAAAGCGGAAAGGCCGTCCGATGGGACTTACGTACAATCCTGTTGTATCTGATGGTGAGCATCCGATTGCCTATGAGGCGAACGCGTGGTTCGGCGGGATTGCCGGGCAGCCCGGTGAAACCGAGACGGCAGAGGAAGTGGCTGAACCGACCTTACGGCTGATGTTTCATTCTATCTGCTGTATGAGGCGGCGGACACTCTGCTGCGTATCAAAAACTGTGACCTTTCTCTTGACGGCATAATAGTGAATATGCTGCCGGGATTTTATTCGACTCACAATTATAAGGAACGCTTTGACGCGCTCTTTAAGGATCAGCCGGTGCCGCGCGAAGGATTGATTCTTACCGTTCCGCAGTCGCTCGTCGAGTCTGCGAACAAGACGACGCTCGGAAATATCGCGCGGTATATGAAGAACGGCATATCGATCATGATCGACGGATGGAATCCTGAATCCATGCCGCTTGAGCGGTGTCGTGAGCTCGGCTTTTCACACGTGCGCATCCCGGCTGCGGGTGAGCTTACACCCGTGACGGCTGCCGTTATAAAGAATGCGACGGCACAGGGGCTTACCGTCTCGGCATCCGGCGTGGATTCCGCAGAGACTGTGCGCTGCCTTGTCGATTGCGGTGTTCGTTATGTCAGTGGACCGTTGTTCGGACACAGCGTGTCGGAGGACGATCTGATCCGTGATTCGCTCGCTGCCGAACGGGAGTCGCGAGACGGCATCTGATGTCTGTGCGTTTGCACCCTGTGATCCGCCGCGCGACGGAAACCGTCGGGTAGCTGCGGAAGCAGAGAACGTCCTGCGAGATCAGGAGGGCAATGTCGGACTTCGCGCAACGGAAAATATGAATCGGGGCAGTGCATAAGTCCCTGACTGGAAGGAGGGACGGCATTGTGGCTTCCCCATACAATCACATACCTGATGAATTGAAGAGAGCCGCAATGTCCGACGGCTCCGAGAATGCCGGAGACGGCAGCACAAAGAAGACTGCGGATGAGAACGTGAGCCTTGCGGCAGAGCAGAAGACCTTCGATGCGGAACGCCGTCAGCGGCGTCTCATAAAGTACCGCCGCGCAGGAGTAGTCCTCTCCGAGGACGAGGTTCACGCGATCAAGATCGGCAGGCGAAAGCTGAGGCGCGAGATGAAGGCGCGCGGAATACGCTCAAAGCGTGAATTTGAGCTGACCGCAGGCTCACTCGGACTCTACTTCGACCGTCGCCGCGGCGGCTTCCTCTTCTGGCTCGGCAGTCACTGGCTCGGCGCACTGATCGGTGCGCTCGCGGCACTGCTTGCGGTGCTATTCATATTCTCACTCGTTCAAAAGCTGCGCGGGCACTTTACGATAAACCTGTCCGACGGAATGTTCCGCGAGGGCTTTACGCTCTCCGAAACGGTCGGATTTGAAAACCCGACGACGCAGCTGTTTGCTGAGCCTGCTGAGAGTGTGCCGTGCATCTCGATCAACCAGATCCCTAAGAATATAGATGAAATCGACGGCAACCACAGCGCGCAGTATTTTGCATATACGTACTATATCCGAAACGAAGGCGAGTCTACAGTCGGTTACGACTGGAGCCTCGATATCAGCTCGGATACCAAGTCACTCTCCGATGCTGTGTGGGTCATGCTGTTCCGGGACGGACAGATGCGCTTTTTTGCCAAAGCCTCGTCAGGGGGCGGTGCTGAGGCTCTGCCGCCGCACGGTGAGGAGAACCGCGGTTATCTGACGCTCCCGATTCGAGACTTGTCGCCGGACAGCGACCAGTTTGAGCTTGTGCGTTCGGTCGGCGGAACTGACTATTACCGTGTTGTACCGGATGTATTTGCCGGCGACGACCGTATCACTGACGGAGAGGTTTCCGAAGTCGAGCCGATGGAGGTGCACAAGTACACCGTTGTGCTGTGGCTTGAGGGCGACGATCCCGAGGCGACGGACGACAAGATCGGCGGCTCGCTCGGAGCCGAGATGAACTTTCGTCTTGTAAGTGAAGCAGAAGAGGAGGATAACGCTCCCGCCATCGTGAAGTGGTGGCGTTCGCTGTGGAACTGACGACAGTCTCGCAAGCATTAATTCAGTATATATGCAGGATTTCGGCAAGAGTCATTCCATCTTGCCGTAACCCTGTCCTATATAACGCCGGCGGTCGGATACCGCCAAAGAAATAACTCTTGAAAGGAGTATAGAAAATGGCAAAAACGAAACAGAAAGTCCTGATGCCTTCAGGTATCCGGAACAAGCTGATAGCTGCGATTGCCATGCTGTTGGTCTCCATGATACTGATGGTATCTGCAACCTATGCGTGGTTTACGCTGTCTACGGCTCCGGAAGTGAAGAATATCACGACGACGGTTGCCGGGAACGGCAGCTTGGAAATCGCGCTTATGCCGACTGACGGCCTGCTCGGAAGTATAAGGAGCGGCAACAGCTCAACCGTCGGCGGAGGCACGGTTCCGATTACTACGGCAAACACCACGTGGGGTAACCTTGTGACCCTGAGTGATCTCAGCTACGGTCTCGGGAATATAAATCTGAACCCCGCAGTTCTTGACACAACTAACGGAGGAACTGCACTCACGCATCCTGAGAAGCCGATCACGGTTCCCGTATTCGGCGGCGACGGACGTATAGCTGAAACGTCGAGTGATGATATCGCTCTCCGTTCGTACGATACGACCGCGAGCAAGTTCTTGGGTACCGATTACGGCGTTCGTGCTCTGACCGAGGTTATAGAAGGGAATGTTTCATCAACCTACGGATACGTGGTTGACCTTGCGTTCCGCCTCAACACCAATGCACTTGACGGCGATACCGTAAAGAACGGCAAGCTCCTTCTGCAGACGGCTGCAGCGCAGCGCATTTACAGCGACAGCACCAACACCGATACGCTCGGCGGCGGCTCGTACATGGACTTTACCACCGTGTCAAATGAGCTGCAGCCCGCGAGAGTCACTGAGCTGATGAATGCCATCCGCATTACATTCGTGAAGGATTACGGTACCACAACCGGTACGCCGACGATTCTCGGCACCGCAAAGCTCGATACTGCCGGAATGACCAGCAACAAAGCGCCGATCTACCTGTATAGAACGGATGGCGTCGGAAACGAGACGAAGCTCGAGGG
>CAKSEM010000058.1 GCA_934446485.1 uncultured Eubacteriales bacterium
AATATAAATGACCCGTAAATAACGGCAAATGCAGTCACTTTCAATAAAAAAACGCAAGCAGCACAGCAAGTGCAGCTTGCGCAAATATTTCTCTCTTCAAAAACCGCTCAGCGGCGTCCCGTCGAACCAAAGCCTCCCTCACCGCGTACAGTATCAGTCAGTCCGTCACTTTCCGTAAATTCTGCAGTAAGATACGGCGCGATCACAAGTTGTGCAATGCGTTCTCCATCCTCGATCACACCTGTTTCGGATGAATGGTTGTGCAAAGCCACTTTAACCTCGCCTCTGTAATCCGAATCGATCACACCGACCTTGTTTGCCGGTGCAAGACCGCGGCGGCAGGCTATACCGCTGCGTGCATATATCAGCCCGACATACCCGTCCGGAATCTCGAGTGCGATCCCGGTTCCGATAAATTTCGTCTCTCCGGGCGCGATAGTCACGCTCTCTCCTCCGGTGCAAGCCGTAAGATCAGCTCCGGCAGCCGCAGCCGAGCCGTAATGCGGCAGCGTTGCCCCCTCGCACAGCTTCTGTACCTTAACCTCAGTTTTCATATCATATTTCCTTTCAAACATCATCCTGCCGACGGTTTCGTCGGATCAGGTATCGTATATGTTTCCGCTCCCCATGCGTCTCTCCCACACACCGTCCATCGGTACTGCCCGACCCTCGGCAACAGAGCGCCGCACATCTATTATCCGCTGATTCGACGATCCGCGGAATATAAGCGACGCGCTGCGGAGACCTTCGACAAACCTGCCGTCTACAAGTGTGTCGATGCCGCGCAGAAGCTCATCGGCATCATCAATCCCCATAAGCTCCTCAAACATAAACCCCGTAAAGCACCACACAGTCTTTTCGGGAATCCTTGCGCGAAACTGCTTTACAAATTCGGCAAGCACAGATCTATTCTCCGGTTCAAACGGCTCTCCGCCGAGCAGAGTCAGTCCCGCAATATGCGCAGGTGCCGCAGCATCTATCACCTCGCGTGCAACCGATTCGGTGAACGGTGCACCATACTCAAAATCCCACGCTTCACGGTTGAAACAACCGGGGCATCGGTGCCGGCACCCGCTGACGAACAGTGAGACCCGCACTCCGGGACCGTTCGCAATATCGTTTTTCTTTATTGCCGCATAATTCATATCTGCCTCCGAAGCTAAACTCGCCGCATATAAAATGCCGGATCGGGTCCGGCATTTTATATGTCACAGGCGGTACTCCGTCACAGATGGAGCACTCGCTCGCGTATCTCCTGTGTTCGTCCCTGATTCCAGAACTGCGTGCCGATATATCCGCAGGTGCGGCGTGCAACGTTCATCTTATTCTGATCGGTATTACCGCACTCCGGGCAGCGCCATACGAGCTTGCCGTGCTCGTCCTCCGTGATCTCGATCTCTCCGTCATATCCGCAGACCTGACAGTAATCACTCTTAGTATTGAGTTCGGCATACATGATGTGATCGTATATGAACTTCATAACGGAGAGCACTGCAGGAATATTGCTCTGCATATTCGGCACCTCAACATAAGAAATTGCGCCTCCGGGCGAGAGAGCCTGGAATTTCGCCTCGAGAGCGAGCTTGTCAAATGCATCAATGTTCTCGGTCACATGTATATGGTAGCTGTTCGTGATGTAGTTGCGGTCGGTAACACCCTTAATCTTTCCGAACCTTGCCTGCAGACACTTTGCAAACTTGTAAGTCGTGCTTTCAAGCGGCGTGCCGTAAAGCGAATAGTCGATGTTCTCCGCAGCCTTCCACTTTGCCGTGTATTCGTTGAGCTTCTTCATAATGAGCAGTCCGAACTCTTCTCCCTCAGGCTCGGTCAGCTTCTTTCCGATAAGTCCGTATACGCACTCCCAAAGCCCCGCATACCCGAGCGACAGCGTAGAGTACCCGCCGTGTAGGTATCGGTCGATCGTCTCGCCCTTCTTCAGTCGGCTCAATGCACCGTGCTGCCAAAGGATCGGCGCTGCATCCGACAGCGTTCCCGTCAGGCGCTCATGGCGGCACTGAAGCGCCCTGTGGCACAGCTCCATCCGCTGGTCGAAGATCTCCCAGAAGCGGTCAACGTCTCGGTCAGCCGAAAGGCTGATGTCTACCAGATTGATAGTCACGACGCCCTGATTGAATCTGCCGTAATACTTAGGCTTGCCGTTTTCATCTACGTAAGGTGTGAGGAAGCTGCGGCAGCCCATGCAGGTGTAGCAGTGCCCCTCGCCGTTCCTGTCGATCTTGTTCTGAAGCATGATCTTTTCGGAAATATAGTCGGGAACCATGCGCTTTGCAGTGCACTTTGCGGCAAGCTCGGTAAGGTACCAGTACGGTGAATCCTCAGTTATATTGTCCTCTTCAAGCACATATATCAGCTTGGGGAACGCAGGTGTGATCCACACTCCGCGCTCGTTCTTAACACCGCAGTAACGCTGCTTCAGTGTTTCCTCTATTATCATGGCAAGGTCTGCCTTTTCACGCTCATTCTTCGCCTCTCCGAGGTACATAAAGACTGTAACGAAAGGTGCCTGACCGTTCGTAGTCATGAGCGTTACGACCTGATACTGTATCGTCTGTATACCGCTGCGGATCTCCTCGCGGAGACGTTTCTCCGTAATATGGTCGACCTGCTCCTCGGTTATATTGGGTATTTCCGAAAGTTCGGATTCCACCTGTGCACGCAGCTTACGGCGGCTGATATCTACGAACGGAGCGAGGTGCGTCAGGCTGATGCTCTGACCGCCGTACTGGCAGGAGGCGACCTGAGCTATGATCTGTGTCGCTATGTTGCACGCAGTTGAGAAGCTGTGAGGTTTTTCGATAAGCGTGCCGCTTATGACCGTACCGTTCTGGAGCATATCCTCAAGGTTGACGAGATCGCAATTGTGCATATGCTGCGCAAAATAGTCAGCGTCGTGAAAGTGTATTATCCCCTGCTCGTGTGCCTCAACTATGTCCGGCGGCAGCAGCAGGCGCTTCGTTATATCCTTGCTGACCTCACCCGCCATATAGTCACGCTGAACGCTGTTGACGGTAGGGTTCTTATTGGAATTCTCCTGCTTTACCTCTTCGTTGTTGCATTCAATGAGGCTGAGGATCTGCTCGTCCGTCGTATTCGACTTGCGGACGAGCGCGCGTGAATAGCGATATGTTATATACCGACGCGCGACCTCAAAAGCACGCTGATTCATTATAAGATCCTCGACCATATCCTGGATCTCCTCGACACTCAGCGAACGGTTCATACCGACTGCCGCACTCTCAACATCCTCAGCAATACGCTTGATCTGAACGGGCGTCATGCGCGCGCTCGGTATTACGCTGTCATTTGCCTTTGTTACGGCAACCACTATCTTCTGCGGGTCAAAACGGACCTCAGCACCGCTTCTTTTAATTATCATCATAGTCCACTCACCATACTTTCTTATGTATTTCGAGAACTTCCGATGCATGTCGCAGTCGTCAGAACGAGGAGCAAATCCCCGCTGCCGAGCCGTCCGGCATCTGTGCATCCGTCCTTGTCTTGTCAAAAATCAATATTATTATAACAACATATCGTGTGGTTGTCAATACTTTTTTGCACAATATATTGTGGTGCGCGCTTTTTGTGTAAACTGCACACTTTAGGCAAATGCAGTTTGGCTATTTTGCCGTTGCTTATCAAAATCAAAAAATCGGTATCCCGACGGACAGTCGGGATACCGTGTCATTGAATTAGGAAAGCATCGGCTATGCCGATGAAGATATCCTGTAAAAAATCTTTAGTTTGAATCATCGAGCAAAGCGAGTCGGGAATAACGATCCTGAGCATATTCGTATTCACTCAATAAAAACGGCAGATGCCCGAATGCGTGCGGCGGGACATTTGCTGAAGGTGAAGAAAGTTCAGTGCTTCTTCGGATGCCTGCCGGCAAAAGATCCTTCCGGGGCTTAATCAAGCCTCCGGCTCTGCCGGAGGTTATGACTATAAAGCAGAATCCGAAGGCGCGGACGCACTCCGGTAAATCATAGGTGCTCACAGAATCTTTCCGCAAGCTCGGAAGCCGTAATTCCGAGCGCACCGAAGCCGGACCGTTCGATCGTCTCACGGAGCGGTTCACGTGAAAACTCTGTACCGCACAGACATTTTACCAGCGTGTCTGTACCGTCCGCCGAAAAGAAATCTCCGCGAACCGACGCTTCGGTTACGGTGCCGCGCCTTACGGTGAGCCCGATTATTACCGTGCCTCCGCCAAAACGCATCGTCTCCTCAAAATCGAACGGCGGCGCCCCCTCAACTCTTCCTGCAGAGAGTTCAGGAAACAGCTCTGCGGAAAGCTCGCCGATCCTTCGCCTCTCATCGTCGCTCGGAGTCAGAACATTTCCCGACGACAGCTCACCGATCATATATTCTGCAAACTCTTCCGGCGACATCGGAGACGGCAGAAGCTCGGATATGTTTGCAACACGGCTGCGCACCGATTTAATGCTCTTTGAGCTTATCTTATAATCCGGCAGGCGCGTTGCGCGCTCCATCTCGCCGATATCCGCCGAAAACAGAAGAGAGCCGTGATGGACCGTTCGCCCCGCAGCCTTGTACTGAGCGTTTCCCGAAATCTTGCGCCCGTCTGCCGTAATATCGTTTCTGCCGTCGCGCTCGGCTCTGATACCGAGGCGGCGAAGCGCCGTGCACACGGGCTCCATATATTCTGAAAAATCGATCTCGCGTCCGCCTCGCCCGATAAAGCTGTATTGGAAGCTGCCGCGGTCGGTGAATATCGTGCCCCCGCCGGACAGGCGGCGCACAACATCTATGCCGCGCTCCCTGGCATACGGCAGATCTATCTCTTCATACATATTCTGGTACTTGCCTATCATAAGCGTCGGGCGTGTGCGCCAAAAGAGAAACACATCGTCATCCATAATGCGTTCGGCAGCAAAATAGTACTCGGTGCCGAAATTCCGTGCGGCAGATTCATTTCCCGTATCTACGTAAATCACTTAGCACATTCCTCCGATGTCAACACTTTCTCCGACAGCTCCTCGAGCGAACGGTGTGCCATGTATGAGCTGCGAACAAGCGGAGCACTGACAACGCTTCCGAAACCGATCTCCAACGCCTCGCACCTGTAATCGGCAAACTCATCGGGTGTCACATATCGCACGAGCGGAGCGTGTTTCTCCGATGGTCTGAGATACTGTCCGATCGTCAGAATATCGCATCCTGCGCTGTAGATATCGCGCATTAGGCGTGACACTTCGTCTCTCTCTTCTCCGAGTCCGACCATAAAGCCGGTTTTGGTGTATATGCCGTGCACACCGTGCGCACGCTGCAATATACTAAGACTTCGCCGATAGTCGGCTCCCGGACGCACCTCACCGTAAAGGCGTTCGACCGTTTCGACATTGTGCCCGAGGACCTCGGGACGCGCATCAAGAACGGTATCGAGCGCCGACATATCCCCCTTGAAATCCGGGATCAGCACCTCGACCGTCGTTCCGGGCGAGGTGACGTGGATCGCACGGATCACTTCCGCAAAGTGTGCGGCACCGCCGTCAGGCAGGTCATCCCGTGTCACGCTCGTTACCACTGCATGGCGCAATCCGAGTTTTTTGACCGCAGCTGCGACCGACTCCGGCTCGTCGGCATCGAGCGTATCGGGAGCCGCGTGCGTTACATTGCAGAACCTGCAGTTTCTCGTACAGTGGCTGCCGAGGATCATGAATGTCGCCGTGCGGTGTGCGAAGCATTCTCCCATATTGGGACAGTTTGCCTCGCGGCAGACTGTGTTCAGCCCGAGATCGCTCATGATCTGCGCGGTCTCTCCGACGGCGGCACGGCTATACTTTACCCGAAGCCACTCAGGTTTTTTCAAATTATCAGACATTTTTCCTCCGCCTGAGCAGAGCGCTCAGCGCTCCTCTCCGATCTCAACCTCACAGAGTACTCCGCCGGGAGAGACGGCGTCACCCTCATCCGCAAGCCAACGGCAGACACGCATCGGCTCATCTGCCTCAACCTCGCTCACTACCTTGTCGGTCTCCACTTCAAAGAGAACGTCACCTGCTGCCAGCACATCTCCCGGAGCAGCGCTCTGACGGCAGAGGACTCCCTCGGTCATTCCGGGCTTCAGGCACGGCATAGTTACGGTTTTTTTCATATGTTAAATCTCCTTTATCTGAGCAATGTCATTCCGGATCTCTTCCAGATATGAGAAATTTCGACAGCTCCTCGGCATCATCCTGCTCTGCAAGAGCGGATACAAGCGCCGCCCGCTCAAGCCGACACCCAACGAGCTCTGAAATCTCAGATGATGCCTCCTCGATCACACCGTGATATGAGGAATATGAAAATCTGTTTCCGCGGTACGTACCGGAAAAGGTAAATCTCGGCGAGGTCCCGGCATTCCACTCCCACGTGGAATATTTGCTGCGGGCAAGCTCCGCTGCCGCCGTGCACTCGTCATTCGTCAACTCGCGCACTCCGTCGATAAGTGAAGTAAGACGGCTCACAAGCTCCGATGAAAACTCATCGGGCGATGCCGCCCCAATACATTCCGACAAGTTCATGACACCTGCTACACTGCTTTTGACCGCGCGTGACTCAATAGTTCTGCGCGTATTCTGCAACGTTCGGCGTCCGGCATAGCGTTCGAGAGCATCGAGCTCGGTCGAATGGAGAAGCGTCCCGTGATGCAGGACTCTGCCGCGGTGACGCGCTTCGGCACCGCCGGAGACCTTGCGTCCGCACACGGTAATTGCGCCGGACGGCGCAGACTCCGCAGCAGCGCCCATACTACGCAGCGCCTCAATTATCGGCCGCGTGAGCTGCTCATATGTCATGCATCCGTCGGGATCGTTTATTATCATCGTATAATTGACGCATCCGCCGTCGTGATAAACTGCACCGCCGCCGGTGAAGCGCTTCATCACCGTTATCCCGCACTGCTCGGCAATGACAAGGTCGGTTTCCTGAAAAATATTCTGATTTCGTCCGCAAATGACCGACGGTCGATCGCGCCAAAGCATAAAGTATTCTCTGGGATCCGATTTCAGGAGATACTCTTCCAGAGCAAGATTGAATGCGGGGTCATTTGAGTAATTATTAAGGCGTATCACAGCTCAGTCGGGATTGCGCTCGGCAAGCAGATCATGATACTTCTGATAAAACGAGTAGAAATATCCTCCGTCGAGCGATTCGCGGATCTTTGCCATAAGCGAATTATAGAAGTACAGATTATGTGACACCGCAAGCATCATGCCGAGCGCCTCCTTCGCCTTTATGAGGTGGCGTATGTACGCACGGCTGTGGTGGCGGCAAGCAGGGCAGCCGCAGTTTTCGTCGATCGGGCGAGCATCGCGCGCATACTTTTCGTTGCAAAGGTTCATCTTCCCGCCCCACGTAAATATGTTGCCGTGACGTGCGTTGCGGGACGGCATCACGCAATCGAAGAAATCGACGCCGCGGAAGACGGCCTCGAGAATGTTCTGCGGCGTTCCGACACCCATAAGATAGCGCGGCTTGTCCTTCGGCATATACGGCTCAACCGCCTCGATTATGCGATACATCTCATCCGCCGATTCTCCGACCGCAAGTCCTCCGATCGCGTATCCGTCACAGTTTATCTCGCGGATCGCCTTCATGTGCTCGATGCGCAGATCCTCGTAGGTGCTCCCTTGGTTGATGCCGAAGAGCATCTGCTTCGGATTCAGAGTCTCCGGAAGTGCGTTCAGACGATCCATCTCGGTGCGGCAGCGCTCCAGCCAACGCACCGTGCGCTCGCAGGAGCGCGCAGTATAGTTATACTCGGCGGGATTCGCTATACATTCATCGAATGCCATAGCAATAGTGGACGCGAGGTGCGACTGGATCTGCATGCTTTCCTCAGGTCCCATAAATATGCGGCGGCCGTCTATATGGGAGGCAAAGTAGACCCCCTCCTCACGGATTCGGCGCAGCCCGGACAGAGAAAAGACCTGAAATCCCCCGCTGTCGGTCAGGGTGGGACCGTCCCAGCCGGTAAAGCTCCGCAGGCCGCCCATGTCGTAAACGAGCGAGTCTCCCGGTCTCAGGTGAAGGTGATATGTATTAGACAGCATGACCTGGCAGCCGACCTCATGCAGATCCTCAGATGAGAGTCCGCCCTTGATCGCGCCGCAGGTTGCAACGTTCATAAACACCGGCGTTTCAATCACGCCGTGCGGGGTTTCGAGTGCGCCGCGCCTTGCGGAGCATCGATCATCGGTAGTTTTAAGTTTGAACATATGAAAAATATAGCCTTTCGGTAATACTGTTTATCATGTAAGTCTGGCAAACTGGCGGTCGATAGACGAACGCTTCACCTCAAACGCAACCGGACGTCCGTGCGGGCAAGTGCGTATTGCACTGCCGCCGTTCTCCGGCTCAACGAGCAGGCGGTCACATATCCAGCGGATGTGTGCCATATCATAGACTCTGCCGCCCTTGATCGCCGCCTTGCAC
>CAKSEM010000059.1 GCA_934446485.1 uncultured Eubacteriales bacterium
GTATGCCATAGGAATGCCGGCGGCGTCCGGTCGGTGATGCGCCGCTCAAGCGAAAGTCTGCATGCCGCTTCGTCCGAAAAATTGTCGCCGAGCAGAAACTTGAACGAATCGCGATGTCCGAATTCACCGAAGGTGATGACCGGATACCCGAGGATCATTCCGTCGGGACGGTGAGACAGCGGATCGGTTCCGAGTGCATCCGAGAGGATAGGGTCATCGAACAGCACTCCCGCTGAGGCGGCAAGGTGTCCGCCCGCCGAAAAGCCCGCAATGGCTATTCCGTGCGGATCGATCCCCCATTCGTCCGCTCTGCTGCGCACGATTTCGATTGCCTCTGCAGCCTCGCAAAGTGCCTGTGGATAGACTGCGGGGGATGTGCTGTAGTTCAGAACAAATGCAGCAATGTCACGGGAAACAAACGCAAGCGCTATCGGCTCGCCCTCTCTGTCGGAACGGTAAGCGTAAGCCCCGCCCGGGCATACGATCACGGCACGTCGGCGCCTGTTCGGGTCGATTTCGTGTGAGCGATTGGGAATATAGCATGAGAGCGTCGGTGAGTAGCCCGATGCGCCGTCGGTCCTCACGTTGATCGGTAATATCTCTGTATACATCGCATCGACCTCAGTCTCTCGCGGAATATTTTGAATACTTCTCGATCTCGCGCGCCGCATCGCGCTTCGCGTCGGATTCGCGCTTATCGTAGAGCTTCTTTCCGCGGCAGAGCCCCACCTCAAGCTTGACCCTGGAGCCCTTGAAGTACAGGGACAACGGAACGAGTGTGTAGCCGTCACGCTGTGTATACTGTCCGAGCTTAAGTATCTCGCGCTTGTGCATCAACAGACGTTTTTCGCGGAGCGGGTCGCGGTTGTATATGTTTCCGTGCTCATACGGACTGATTCTGACCCCGACTGCGAATATCTCGCCGTCCTTGACGTAGCAGAATGAGTCTTTCAGATTTACGGTGCCTGCCCGAACGCTTTTGACCTCGGTTCCGAAGAGCGAAATGCCCGCTTCAAAGGTTTCGTCAACGAAATAGTCATGTTTGGCTTTGCGGTTGTATGCAACTGTGCGAATTTCGTGCGGGTTTCCCATAACGCTCCTCCTTTTCTCAAATAGTTCCGTGGTTGTTCGGATGACGTATATATTGTAGCACAGGTTGCCCGGAAAATCAAGTCGAAGTCCGGGGAAGCTGAAAATGTTGCGCCGATGTGCAGCTCACCGCCGACTCACAAAAGGATCAAAAAATGTTGCATGATAAAACATATCATGTTATAATTATTGCAAATGTTTCAACTTCATACATTTCATCTCGGCTTTCGGGATGAAAAATTAATTTGTGAGGTAACTGCAATGAAAAAGTACAGCCTGCCCCGAACTATCACCGACGGCGATGTTGAGTACGTGTGGGAGGGGGTGACGATCGGTGCATCGGCGCGCAGACGCAGCCGGATATCTATGCGTGTCGCGATGTGGATCGGGACGCTCTTCTTCCTCGCCGTGTCGTTTATTCTGCTTATGTCACTGATGTTTAAGTATGCCGATATGTCGTCGGCAGATGACGAAAAGTTTTTCTCTGTGTTCGGTTTTCTCATCCCCGTGTTTGAATTTGTAAACGAGCGTATATTTACATTCAGGTCGTTTCCGTGGTACGGTATAGTCGGCATATGCGTCGGCGGCGCGTACCTGATCCCGCTCATATGTGCTGCGATCGTAAAGATATTTTTTGCAATATTCGTGCGTCCCGCGCCCGCACCTATGCCTGAGTCCGGTGACCGTGCGGCGACGGCAAGATCTCTTGCGCTTGAGACCGAACGTGTGACGGGATACAGACCGTCCGGGATTACTGAGGAGCAGCGGGGCGACAAGGCTCCGACGGAACCGAACTTTGCGGATTACGGAGCAGGCGGTGCGATCATTTTAACCCTTGCCCTGGCGGCTGTGCTGATCTACGGATTTATTATGTATGATATCGAAATTCCGCTTTGGGCTATGATTTTCGGCTTTGCCGTAAGTGCTGTTATATTCTTTTTCGTTGCGTTTGCACTCTTTTCGATAAATGCCTTAATAGACGGATCGGCAGCAAAATTCAACAGTTCGGGAGCTCTTTGCGGAAAAAGCGTCTCCGAGCGTGTTGATGCTTACTGGCTCTCGGCAGATCCGGAGGAAGCAGAGCGCCGCCGTGAGCTTGAACGTGAAAAACAGCGGCTTGCCGAGCTCGAGGCGCAGCGCCGCGAGGAGGAAGAAAAAAGCGGCAGAGAACTCTTCCGCCGCGGGCTTGATGCGGAGGGACGCGGAGACTATTCCGCAGCCGAGGCGTGCTTCAAAAAGGCTGCTGATCTCGGAAATCCCGATGGTGAATACAACTATGCAAGGTACTGCATGTCGCACGGCAACCGCAGCGGTGCTATCCTTTATCTGAAGAAGGCGATGGAATATCCGGCATATAACGATGAGGAATCGAGGAGGATACTTGACGGATTGCTGCACGGCGCAAGCTTTGATCTGCACCTCGACTGACGGGAGAGTACGGTCTGAAAGATGAAGCTCGTTATTTTATCCGATATCCATGCAAATCCCGTGGCGCTCCGCTGTGTGCTTGAGGCAGAGCCGGATGCCGATGCCGTTTACTGCGCAGGGGACTTGGTTGATTGCGGTCCGGAGCCGTATGAGGCGGTCGAAATGTGTCGGTGTCTCGGAATATGTGCGGTCAAAGGGAATCATGATGCCATAGTGCTTCGTGAGCCCGGCGGCAGGCTTTCGGTTCCTTACAACGCCGCCGAATATGCCCGCGCGGTTTTGGGAGAGGTGAATCTTAAATATCTCGATTCGCTTCCGGACTCGCTCTTCTGGAAATCCGACGGGGTCGGTTACTGCATGACTCACAGGTACAGCCTTGACTATTCCGAACGCATCGCTACGGCTGAGGAGTTCGACGAATACTGGCGCACGGCGTGTCCGGACAGCTGCTCGAGCGGTCGCCGACGGCTGATCTTCGGGCATACGCACGAGCAGTATATCATCTCTCTTCCGGGAGGACGAGAGGTAATAAACCCGGGTTCGGTATCGTATCAGAGGGGCAACGAGCGTGTCGCTGCGGAATATGCGATCATAGAGAACGGTAACATTCGTATGATGCGGCGCGAATATCCGACGGGAGAACTTCTGAAGCGCGCCTGCGAGCTGGAACTGGATCCGGGGCTGGAATGGATACGCGATATGTTCAGAAAAAAATAATTTTCGGAATTTTCAGAAAAGGGCTTGACAAAGGTGCGGCACGGTGCTATACTATCGCCAATGAAATAAAAGGCTGTGACGAAGACGGTTGCAGATTTCCCGCTTTACAGAGAGTCGGTGGCAGGTGTAAACCGACAGAGGGGGTCTGAATATGACCTATCACTTCCGAGCCGGAGGTCCGAAAGCTCATGTGTGAGCAAGTAGACGCCCCCCGCGAATGCTGCGTCAGTGCATAGGAGTTGCTTGACTCCGAAGAGCGGCAGAATTTTTTCTGCAATTTGAGTGGTACCGCGGATGTGTTAATTCACACCCGTCTCAAAGAAATTTGAGACGGGTGTTTTTCATTTTCACCCGTCATCCTGAGAAAAAACGGAGGAATCACATTATGGCAGCAGAGAATCAGAAGCTACTTGAGATAGCGGTGCGTATACGAGAGATGCGTGATATATGCGGCTTCACCGAGGAAGAGATGGCACACCGGACGGAGGTGAGCATTGAGGATTACCGCAAATATGAGTCGGGAGAGACGGATCTTCCGTTTACATTCATTCACAAGTGCTCGCTTGCTTTCGGGATCGGAATAACCGACCTCCTTGAAGGTCAGAGCGCGCATCTGAAGTCTTACACCGTTACCCGCCGCGGTCAGGGGCAGGAGACGGCTAAGGAACAGGGCATCGAGATACAGAATCTGGCGCCCCTGTTCCGCGGGAAGATTGCCGAGCCGTACTGGGTGAGATATGAGTACAGCGAAGAGCTTCAGGACCGTCCGATCCATCTGACGAAGCACTCAGGTCAGGAGTTCGACTTCATAATGAAGGGGCGAATGAAGGTTCAGGTCGGAGATAATATTGAGTATCTCGAAGAGGGCGACAGCATCTATTATAACAGCTCAACGCCGCACGGAATGATAGCGACGGACGGCGAGGACGTGCTCTTTGTGGCGGTCGTACTGCCGGGGGAAAACCAGACCGAAACGGTTCTTCGCGACACATTCCTGCCGAGCCACGGTGAACCGTCCGAGCGCCGCCTTGTATCCGATGAGTTTGTCGAATGTACCGAGGATGAGCATGGACTTCTCCGTTCGATATCCTTCAAAAACGACGACAGGTTCAACTTTGCATTCGATGTCGTCGATGCAATAGCGAAACGTGAGCCGGATCGCCTTGCCATGCTCCATGTGTCGAGCGACAAGACGGAACGGCGGTTTACCTTCAACGATATGAAGCGCGCCTCGGCACAGTGCGCGAACTACTTCAAATCGCTCGGGATCCGTCGCGGGGACCGCGTAATGCTCGTTCTGCGTCGTCACTATCAGTTCTGGTATTCGATCCTTGCACTTCACAAGCTGGGAGCGATAGCGATACCAGCGACGGATCAGCTTCAGGCACACGACTTTGAGTATCGCTTCAATGCCGCCGGTGTCTCCGCTATCATCTGTACCGCCGAAGGTAATTCGACCGAGCAGGTTGACATGATTGAGTCATCCTGTCCGTCGCTTACGACGAAGGTTATAGTAGGCGGCGAACGCGACGGGTGGCACAGCTTTGATAGTGACTACCCGCTCTTCAGTGCACATTTTTACAGAGATGCCGATACGCCGTGCGGTGATGACCCGATGCTTATGTTCTTTACCTCCGGCACTACTGGATATCCGAAGATCGCAACGCACAGCTACAAATACCCGCTCGGTCACTATATCACCGCAAAGTATTGGCACGGCGTCAGCCCCGACGGACTTCACTTTACGATATCGGATACCGGTTGGGGTAAGGCACTCTGGGGTAAGCTTTACGGGCAGTGGCTCTGCGAGGGTGCGGTATTTACATACGATTTCAACCGATTCTCGGCATCCGATATACTTCCGATGTTCAAGAAGTACGGCATAACGACCTTCTGCGCGCCGCCGACTATGCTGCGTATGATGGTCAAAGAGGATATATCAAAGTACGACCTCTCGTCGATTCGCCGTATGACTACGGCGGGTGAGGCGCTGAATCCCGAGGTGTACCGCCAATTTGAGCGCGCCACGGGTCTCCAGATCATGGAGGGCTTCGGACAGACGGAGCTCACACTTACGATCGCAAATCTCATGGGTGATGTTCACAAGGTCGGCTCAATGGGTAAGCCGGTGCCTCTGTATGATCTCGATCTCGTCGATTCGGAGGGTAACAGTGTTCCCGATGGTGAACCGGGAGAGATCGTAGTGCGCACTGCGGATCACGTGCCGTGCGGACTCTTTCTCGGGTACTACCGCGACCCGGAGCGCACTGCGGAGGTTTGGCACGACGGATATTACCATACCGGCGATGTTGCATGGCGTGACGAGGACGGCTTCTTTTGGTACGTCGGGCGCGTTGACGACGTTATCAAGTCGTCGGGATATCGCATAGGACCCTTTGAGATCGAAAGCGTCATAATGGAGCTCCCGTACGTGCTTGAGTGCGGCGTGTCCGCCGCTCCCGACGAGGTGAGAGGACAGGTCGTCAAGGCAAGTATCGTGCTTGTCTCCGGCACCGAGCCGAATGACGAATTGAAGCGTGAGATACAGCAGTACGTCAAGGAGCACACGGCGCCGTATAAGTACCCGCGCATAGTGGAGTTCCGCGATGAGCTTCCCAAGACGATCAGCGGCAAGATCCAGAGGAATAAGCTCTGATCGGCGTGAAAAATCTGAAAATCCATATTGACTTTACCCACAGGCTGTGATATAATACTCATAAACTATAAAGGCTGTGACGAAGAGTACACGGTTATGCAGCGTTCAGAGAGGTGGCGTCAGGTGCGAGCCACTCGCGAGTTTTCCGTGTTTGTAGCTTCCGAGCCGTGAGGAAGAAAGCCGAGTCAGCTCGGCGAGTAGAACCTCTCCGTGATTGCTGCGTGAATGCATAGGGATTGATAGATCCCGAGAGCGGTAGGCTTATGCCTGCAATTTGAGTGGTACCGCGGGTTGCATGATGTATTTCGGCACTCGTCTCAAAGATCAGCTTTGGGACGGGTGCTTTTTCGTCCCGAAAATCCATGAAAAAGGGAAGGAATTATTTATGGATCGTATCACAGGACTTGACTACAAGATCCGCGAGATGGCGGGCAGAATACGCGAGCTTCGCGAGATTGAGGGACTCACTTGTGAGGATATGGCGAAGAAGACCGATGTTACCCCCGATGAGTACCTCAGATGCGAGGAGGGCGTGAGCGACCTGAACTTTGCGTTTATCTATCGCTGCGCGCTTGCACTCGGCGTGAACGTTACGGATATTATCGAGGGCTACAGCCCGACGCTCCGTTCATACACGCTGACGAGGCTCGGCACGGGGCAGGAGATCGGCAAGGCTCACGGAATGACGTACTACAATATGGCATATGCTTTTAAGAATCGCATAGCCGAGCCGCTCTACGTTATAAGCAAGTACGACCCTGAGGCTCAGACCCGCGATATTGAGCTTACGACACATGCGGGGCAGGAGTGCGACCTCGTCATCGAGGGACAGCTCACTGTTCAGATAGGAGAGCACCGTGAAACTCTCGGCCCCGGCGACTCCATCTATTACGACAGCTCCATGCCGCACGGGATGATAGCAACGGGAGGTACCGATTGCGTGTTTTACGCGATCGTTCTGAACCCGACAGGCGAGCCGATCCCCGAGCTTGTGCCCGATAAGGCGCTTCCAGAGGTGAGCCCCAGAGATTCTGTTGACGACAGCCAGAGAGAATATCACCGCTTTATAGATGTTACGGAAGACGAAAACGGTACGCCGACATCTATCACATTCAAAAATACCGAGCATTTTAACTTTGCATTCGATATCATCGATGCAGTTGCAAAGCGCACGCCGGATCAGCTTGCCATGCTCCATATTTCGCAGGATAAGACGGAGAGACGATTTACATTCCGAGACATGAAGCGCCTTTCATGCAGGTGTGCGAACTATTTCAAGTCGCTCGGGATCCGCCGCGGGGACCGCGTAATGCTCGTTTTGAAACGACACTACCAATTCTGGCCGGCGATACTCGGTCTTAACCGTCTCGGTGCCGTAGCGATACCTGCGACGAGTCAGCTTCAGGCACACGATTTTGAGTATCGTTTCCATGCTGCGGGAGTGTCTGCTATAATCTGCACGTCGGACGGCGACACGGCACACCAGGTAGATATCGCGTGCGAGAGCTGTCCTGAGCTGAAATACCGCTTGATAGTCGGCGGTGAGCGCGAGGGATGGCGCCCGTTCGATGATGAGTACCCGCTGTACAGTACGCACTACAAGCGGACGGCGGATGCACCGGGTGGTGACGACCTCATGCTGATGTTCTTCACCTCCGGCACATCGGGATATCCGAAGCTTGCCGCACACAACTATAAATATGCACTCGGTCACTTCCATACGGCGAAATACTGGCATCGCGCACGTCCGGACGGACTCCACTTTACGATATCCGATACCGGATGGGCGAAGGCTATGTGGGGGAAGCTCTACGGACAGTGGCTCTGCGAGGCTCCGACATTTGTTTACGATTTCGACCGTTTTGATGCAGCGGATATACTTCCGATGTTCAAGAAGTACGGCATAACGACCTTCTGCGCACCGCCGACTATGCTGCGCATGATGATAAAGCAGGATATATCAAAATATGACCTCTCGTCGGTCAAACACATGACTACGGCGGGTGAAGCACTGAATCCCGAGGTATACCGTCGGTTTGAAGAGGCAACGGGACTTCAGATCCTTGAGGGATTCGGTCAGTCGGAGAGCACTATGATAATCGGAAATCTTGTCGGAGCACCGCATAAGATCGGTTCTATGGGCCGTCCGGCGCCAATATACAAGGTTGACATAGTCGATCCGAGCGGACGCAGCGTACCGGTCGGAGAGACCGGTGAGATCGTCGTCGATGTCAGAAACGGTGCACCGTGCGGACTGTTTACCGGCTACTACGGCGACCCTGAGCGCACTGCGGAGGTCTGGCACGACGGCTACTACCATACAGGGGATTCCGCATGGCGTGACGAGGACGGCTTCTTCTGGTACGTCGGACGCGTTGACGACGTTATCAAGTCGTCTGGCTACCGCATAGGACCCTTTGAGATCGAAAGCGTCATAATGGAGCTCCCGTACGTGCTTGAGTGCGGCGTGTCCGCCGCTCC
>CAKSEM010000060.1 GCA_934446485.1 uncultured Eubacteriales bacterium
GAATGATGTCGAAGCGCGAGACTACGACGCGACGGCGCCGCGGTCTGATCGACAGCGCAGTGTAATCGGTCATCTTTGACGCCAGGCGTACCGCTGTATCGAGGATTCCGTCAAGTTCTGCCTGCTTTGCTTTGAGGCTTGCCCGAAGCTCGCGAATCTCTGCCTCGGTCAGTCTGTATCGGTCGACCAACGAGTCAACGTAGAAACGGTATCCCGCCTCGGACGGTATTCGTCCCGCGGATGTATGGGGCTGTTCGAGATACCCCATTTCTTCAAGTTCCGCCATTTCGTTGCGGATCGTGGCAGACGAGCACGATATTGTTCCGCCGGATGTGAGATATTTGCTGCCGACGGGCTCGCCGAGCTCAATATGAGCCTCGATTATCGCCTTCAGTATCTGTTTTTTTCTCTCGCTGAGCTCCCCGCCGGGGGAGGCTCGCCTTCCGCGTTCCACAAAAATCGCCATGCCTTTCCTGTGTTGCCCGCCGGGCGTTGCTCGGATGGGTGACACCTTTTTTAGCACTTGATGTGATTGAGTGCTAACTACTGTAGATAATGTACCATCTTGAAGAGCTTAATTCAATAACAAAATGGGGATTAATTGTGAAATTTATGTGAATTCAGCTTGCGGGCACATAAGCACTCGCTTGTTCTGTCCGCTAAAAACAGCAGAGATGCCTGCGGTGCATATTTGCACCGCAGGCATCTCTGCTGTTTTTATGATGTCACGCAAGTGTAAAACTATCAATAATATGTCGATTGTAGTGTTCACGGGCTTCGTCGGTCAGGTTGCAGTGACCGCGGTTCGGTACGGTTTCAAAGGTGATATCATGCCCCGCTGACTCCATTGCACGGACGAAATTTTCGGAATGGCGGTGAAGATTTACGTCATTGTCGCACTCGCAGTGGAAGATTCGGTACCTGACGTGCGGCATGCTTTCGGCGAGGTGGAGGGGAGAGTAGCGTTTGAGTACATCCGTGAGTTCTCCCTCCTCCGTTCCGAATGCACTGTAAAGCGTGCGCGGCAGGTCGGTGCGCTCTGTATAATGGTACGGCAGATCGCAGACGGGGCAGTTCGCAACGCATGCTATCGGACTGTGGGACGAATATTTTGTGTAGACGAGTGCCGAGAGACCGCCCATGCTGCCGCCGGTAGATACAACCGGCAGAGCGGTGCCGTACTTTTCTTTCAATACGGATACGATCTCGTCCGTATAATCGATTGCCTGCCTGTTCATCCACGCCCATGGGTTAGTGTACGGTATTACATAGATCAGTCCGTCGTTCGCAAAGCTTTTTCCGTCAGGTGTATCGTCACTGAATCTCGACTGATCGCCGAGACCGAAGAAATTCAGAACGATTCCTCGAGGGGTGCCTGTAACGGCGAGATCGTTTGAATATGCGAAGAGGCGAAGGTTTTCGTAGGTTATGATCTTATTCATTGTGATTCTCCTTATATATCGGTAGATTTATTTGTGATTGATACCGTGCGTATGAGATTGAACACTTGCTCGGCGGCATCGGCAAGATTTGTGCGTGCAGTGTCGGGCTCGAGCGCCTCGTCCGTAGTACACGGTCTGCGGAGGGCGGGGAAGAAGGCAGATATGCCGTGTTCGTTGCAGAGTGCGGCATCGTGTGATACGGCGCCCGCGATGGCTATTACGGGGACACCGTGCTTCCGCGCTTCGTCTGCAATTCCGATCGGCACCTTGCCCATGATGCTCTGAGCATCGAGCCTTCCCTCTCCTGTTATGACTATATCTGCTTCTGCGATCGCCCGCGCGAGTCCCGTGGTGCGGATAATGAGTGCGATCCCGCGCTCGAGGCGGGCACCCAATACGGCGTTTAGCGCAAAGCCCATACCGCCGGCAGCGCCGGTGCCCGGCAGATCGGGATCGGCATTCGGTTCTGCACGGCGCATGCATTCTGCATATCCGCGCAGCCAACTGTCCATCAGTCTTACGGAATTCGTGTCGGCTCCCTTTTGAGGTGCGAACACTTCGCTGCATCCGAGTTTACCGCAGAGCGGGTTCGTGACGTCGCACGCCGCGCTGAATGAGCATCCGTCGAGGAGCGGCGAAAGAGAAGACGTATCGATGCTGCGAATGGTTTCAAGCCCCGCAGCGCCTGGGCATATCTTTCGTCCGTTTCCGTCGGTCATTTTGACACCGAGCGCTTGCAGCATGCCTGCACCGCCGTCATTGGTGGCGCTTCCCCCGAGTCCGATGATGAAGCTGCGGCACCCACGCTCTGCCGCATCAAGTATGAGCTCACCGACACCCGCTGTGGTAGTGTGCATCGGGTCGCGCTCGCTGTCGGACAGCAGCGGCAGTCCTGCCGCTGCAGCCGTTTCGATCACTGCTGTCTTGCCGTCGATCACTGTGTAGCCGCATTCGATCGGTCGCCCAAGCGGATCGTACGCGCGTGCTGTGACGGCCCTGCTTCCCGTGACCGATAAAAGTGATGCTGCCATTCCTTCGCCGCCGTCAGAGATCGGATACACCGATACGGAAGAATCGGGAAGTGCTCTTCGCACTCCTTCCGCAATTGCGTTTCCCGCCTCGACTGAGCCGAGACATCCCTTAAACGAATCGGTTGCTATGACGATGTTCATAAAATCTCCTTTTACCGCTGATGCTGCAGTTCAGACGGAGCATGGGCAGTTCCTTTGCTTCCGGGTGTTATGGCAAAAAACTTTGGCTCTCTGGATATCCGAGCGAGATGCAGCCCGCATCTGAAGTGTGTTCTTTATTGCAATGTCGAGGTTGCGTATTTCGAAGATAATTGTACCATAAAATTGTACTCTTTGCGCGTGATGAACGAAAATTATGTAAAAAATAAATCCGGTGAGAGTTCGCGTTACAGATGCGGACTCTCACCGGACGGTGTTCAGCTATTTTTGTAAGATTCGGCGGCGCGCAGGAGCGACAGAAGGGCTTCCTGCTCCGACGGTGTGCCTGATGCTACGATCTCATAACATTCGAGCGGGATATTGCGTTCCGACGGGGTGTCCGGTCCTATCCTCTCAAGGAGCCTTGAGAGCGGCACACAGAGTCCGGAGGCGATCTTCCACAGGCTTTCTATGGTTACGTTCTTTTCGCCGCGCTCGATCTGCCCGATGTATGTCGGATGGCACCCAGACAGCTCTGCAAGACGTTCCTGACTGAGCCCGCGCTCGGTTCGGTAGTGCCTTATTCGCTGTCCGACCAACCTTGATATTTTACACATATCGCAAGTAGTTCCTCTCTTTACCGAGAATGCGCAGAGCATAATATATACGCGGAGCATAATATATATGCTGCCCGCGCACATCATAAATATAAGTCTATAAACACAGAATTAATTGTCCACAGACTATTGATATTTATTGTTTGATTATGTATACTATAGTCGGTAAAGGCTTGACTTGGTATTTGCATCAGCAATATGAAAAGGGGGATGCGTATGTTGAAACGGACGTGCTGCCTTGCGGGACACAGAAGTCTGCCCGTCGGCAGTATGCAGTATATTTCGGCACTTCTTGAAAGGAAGATTGCGTTCCTGATAGAGAACGGATATACGAGATTCTGTGCGGGAGGCGCTGCCGGATTCGATACGCTTGCCGAGATGACGGTCATACGTTTGAGGCGCAATTACCCCGAGATAAAACTGATTCTGGTACTCCCGTGCGCTCGACGCGTCCTGCCTGACGGAGATATCGGCGAGATGGAGTTTCGCGCGATACTCGAGCTTGCCGACGAGGTTACGTATACATCGCACTGCTATTATGACGGATGTATCGAGAGGATGGGGCGTGCGATCGTGGATATGAGTCACAGCTGTCTATGCTACTTTGACGGACGTGACGGAGGAACGGCGTATACGGTCGGATATGCGCGCTCTGCAGGATTGCCGATATACAATCTTGCGGACAGTGTACACGGTATCGACTGAACGGTGCGCACGGACTCCGCTCCTAAGTATGAGGAAAAATTTACGTCGGAGAGACTCCTTGACCTTTTTAACGCTTTGGTATATAATTTTGTTGTAGGACGTAAGTGTTTCCTCGTTGAGGAGAATTTTCGAAAAGGCGGTGGTGTTTATGCGAAAGGTACGGTATATACTGTGCGCTGCGGCGCTCATAGTTGCTCTGACGCTCACGCCCGCTGCCGTTGCCCTTGCCGCAGACGGTGCCGGGGAGGTACTGTACCACCAGAAGTTTTCCGACATATCGTCGCCTGAGGCGGCGGGCATACAGAAGGGGCTGTCGGGCGCTGACGGATTCTCGCTCGACGTCTGTGACGATCAGCTTACAATAAATAATTACAATGATATAAAGGCGTATGCGGTCTTTCCGGAAATCTCTTCGGGGGACGATTACACGGTTGTCTACAGCTTCAGATTTACAGAGGTCTTTAAGTCTAACGGATATGCGGGATTTATGCTGACCTGCATGGGAGATGAGCCGACGAATATCACCTCGGCGCTTATCCGCGCGGATGGTACCTGCGGAGATTTCGGAGAACTCGGTGCGGAGCTGCAGAGTCATATTTCAAACGGCAATCGGATCACGGTAACCATACCTGTGGAGCAGGGGACTCTGCATGAGATGAAGGTGACCTCCGGCGGCGTGTCGGAGACGCTCATTCTCGAAAAGGTGGTCGACATCGCAAAGGGCGGATTCGGCTTCGTTGTGCGCAATGCCTCGGTCGGAATAGATGAAATATACATAGTTAACGGTGTCGGATATCCGCGCATGACGGGCACTCTTGCGGTAAGATCTACGTGGACCGATGAGGTTCCGTATTCAGCTGCGGTTGGGGTGACCTACGGCGCATTTACTGACACAGAGCACGATGCTTCGGCAGAAAAAAGCGAATCGGCACCGCAGACAGGAGATGCATTGACGTTCGATGTGATGCTCATCTGCACGGCACTCGCTTCTGCGGTAATTTTGATACCGGCGGCACGCCGCCGCAGATACCGGTAAGTTCTCGCACCTTGCTTCGGCAAGGTGCCGTTTTCTTTTATTATGAAATAAAAGCTCTGCCGTTTTTTGATTTTATCATAAGAAACGGTTGACCCCTCCGGAAAGGTGTGATATCATATCTGTGACAGGATGTCGGCTTGCATATGCAACTCGGCAGATCAAAAATGAAAGGGTTTTGAAAAATGAAGAGACTGATAAGCGTGCTGCTTGCAGCCGTGCTGCTGCTCGGCATCGCGGTTATACCGACGACGGCTGACGGGCGTCCGCTTCCGTTTACGGATGTCGGTACCGAGTGGTTCTGCGACGACGTATACTTTGTATACGACTGCGGCCTTATGAAGGGCATGACCCCGACGACATTTGAACCTGATACGAATATGTCGCGGGCGATGTTTGTGACGGTGATGGGACGCCTTTATTACAACGGACTGAGTGAGGACGACGATTTTGTGTGCGCGGATTTCTCCGACGTACAGCAGAATTCGTGGTATGCACGTTGGGTAAGCTGGGCGTTTGAAAACGGAATCGTCAGGGGATATGAGGACGGTACATTCAGACCCGATGCAGCCGTAAGCCGTCAGGAGGCAGCGACCATTCTTGCACGTTATCTCGACACGTGCGGGCCGCTTCTCGATTATTCTCAGAATACCGATGTGAAATTTGCGGATGCCGAAGAGATCGCGGGCTGGGCCGAGCTGTCGGTAGAGAAACTCGTGCGTTTCGGCCTCTTCCGCGGAGATGACCGCGGACGCTTTAATCCGGACTCCAACCTGACGCGTGCTGAATGTGCAGCGCTGTTCACACGGCTTTACGAGCCTCTGATAGACATTGCCAATGCGGGCCGCACGGTGACGGCATACGGCTTGATCAACCGTCCCGAATCGGTGTACAGCAATATGGATTCCGAACTGTCGGAAGACGGGTCGCTGCCAGTCATGAAATTTACGCCGCACGAATATTACAATGCGCCGTGGTATATCGGAATGAACGTATTTGAGACCGATATAAGTTCGTTGGCACTGGAGTATGTCAAGGTGTGCTATAAGGCAGATTCTGTGACGGATCCGTATATGACCGTAACTTCTCCGGTTCTTGAAAGCGGCAAGGTGCTGCCGGTCAGCGTGGGAGAAGAGGACGGATACGTGACTGCCCTGTTCCGCCTCGGAGATTTGGTGCGTCAGCACAGGATAAACTACTTCGATGCCGAGAATCCGTATGCGAACAGCTCAACTACGGCATTAAAGCGGCTCAACATACGATCGCTCTATAACACATATCTGAAATTTGCGGTATATCCGTTCGGCGACGATGTGACTGAAGCGGAGGTCCTGTATTTCGGCTTCTTCCCTGATGAGAACGCGGCTCTTGAATATACGGCAAAATCTGATGAGAGTTTTGCGAAGGGCGAGCGTGACGAATACCCCGAACCGGATATCCGCGAGGCGGACGGTGCGGTGCTTTCAAGATACCGAGATGCCATGTCACGCCGCGAGGCGGAGATCCGCGGGACGGACAGTGCTGTAACGCCTGACGACGTTTCGGGCAAGGTGTACTATGTCTCATCGCTCAGAGGTGACGACTCAAACGACGGACTCTCTCCCGACCGTCCGTATAAGACAATTGAGGCTCTTTACAAATTCTTCGGCAGTGAAAAACTGTGCAAACTGAGACGCGGTGACGGGGTGTTCTTTGAACGCGGAAGCGTCTTTTATTCCTCACCCCGCTTTGCTACACGCTGGTCGGGTGATCAGACGCTGCCTCTGCCCGACGGGGTGACCGTAGGAGCCTACGGCACCGGCGAAAAACCGATCTTTACGACGGCTCTCGACCTTGACGGATCGAAAGATTGGAGAAAGACGGATTACGAGAACGTTTGGGTTCTCGGTGACGATCTTATGGGCAAAGATGACGCCCCCGGATACTGCGATGTCGGAAACGTAGTCGTCTATGATAAGTCGGGCGGCGTAGGCTTCGGTGTAAAGGTCATCCCGACGAATCCGGCAGATCCGTATGCGGAAGGCTCTGTGACTTGGGGTATCGGTGAGGTGTCGAACGGCTTTGAGACGTTTGTGAATGAGTCGGTCGAGTGTAAAGATCCGTCCGTTGTCAAGCACAATCTTGAGTTCTTCCACGATTATACGACGGGAAAGCTCTATATGTACTGTGACCTCGGAAATCCCGCAGAGGTATATGACCGTGTTATCATTGTGAAGCGCGGAACAATCGTTCCGTCAAGCGGTGTTGATGTGACGATTGACAATATTACGATGGCATACTGCGGAAATCACGGACTTGATATAGGCGATGCATCTAATTTCAGAGTGCAGAACTGCACATTTGAGTGGATCGGCGGTTCGATACAGGGTTCAAACGATTTCGACGGCTCTTACGGCAGCGTGGTGCGCTACGGAAACGGATTCCAGAACTGGGCTAACGGTGACGGGATGTATGTGGAAAACTGCCTGTTCTATCAGATTTACGACGGTGCCTGCAGCACGCAGGTTTCGTGGGCTGACATCAGCATTATCAACGATTTCTACGTGAACAACTGTGTATTCATCGATTCAAATTCTCCGATCGAGATATGGAATCTTGCTCACGAAGAGGTCAGCGCGAACGTTGTGATCTCGAACAACTACTTTATGAACGAGCCTGTCGGACACCGCTTCGGCGCACAACGTCTCGACGGCGGCGGACATCGTCTTGATTATAGGAATTCGAGCTTTATCTGTCTGTCAAGCCTTGATCTCATTACACACGACAGATTTATCGTGGAGAACAATGTGTTCTTTATGGATAACAGCAAGGTGTACGGCGGGCGGCAATTTCTGTATCGCGGCGATGACAACGGAGTTGCAACGCGCAACAATGTTATGATCGGCGGTGTGTCGGGCGTTTCGGATGTGTTCCAGTCGCTCCCCGACGTTGATTTAAGAAACAGCGCGTATCCGCCGAATATGTACGACATTCGTTACAACTACTACGGCTACACGCGCGAGCACCTGAAAACATGGACCTCGCTCGGATGTGACCGCGGCAGTATCTTCTATTTTGTGAAATAAATTAAGAGGCGTGTGCCGCTTGAACTGCCCCAAATTGTACGGAGAGTACAAAAACAGCCTAAATGGTAGTAGATATTGAAT
>CAKSEM010000061.1 GCA_934446485.1 uncultured Eubacteriales bacterium
ACACGGGGCCTTGTATCTGACCTCAACGTCCGCCGAAAGCGACATATAGCCGCCCGTGTCGGTAACACGGCCGCGAACCGTAATCCCCGACGGCAGGACCTCGATATCGGCAGGAAGCATATCACAGATCCTGCCGTCCGCGCTCTCGGTATATTCAAAATCGAGCGACGGCACTCTGCCGCTCAAAATATCGGAAGCATCTATCTTCACTGCGATAACCCTCCCTACAAAAGTTCGTCCGCTGAAAATAGCACGCCGAAGCGTGCTATTTTCAGCTATCTCGGAGTGACTGGATTCGAACCAGCGGCCTCTTGGTCCCGAACCAAGCACTCTACCAAACTGAGCCACACCCCGATCAAAGCTCATATATTTTATCACACCGAAATTGATTTGTCAATAGCAAAAGTGTATTAATTTATATTTTGCCGCAGGGATTCGCAAATCCCGCTTTTATATAAGGCTACGCGCGCACCGACATAATGCGTGAAAGGTTGACTTGATACCCCGTTTGGTGTATAATATCTAATATGTTGTGTCATTTCGGCAACGCGTTCCGACACAGATGCTCTGATGCCGACACGGGATCGCCGAAATCGGAGAGGAGCGACGCTGTGGATAACGTAAAACACCGCCTCTGCATCGCGGATATCATACTGATCGTCGCAATAGTGCTCCTCACCGCCGTCGCACTGCTCACACGCATCGTATCTGCGGGAGACGGCACCGTTTGCACCGTCAGAACCCCCGACGGCACATGGCAATATCCTCTGTCTGAAGCACGGACGATCGACATCACCTCGTGCGGGATCGAACTGAGAATCGAAATATCCGACGGCAGCGCCGCCGTAACAAAGTCGATCTGTCCCGACGGAATATGCATGAAAACCGGCGCCGTGTCGCGCCCCGGCGAGGCTGTAATATGCGTGCCTGCGCAGCTATCCGTCACTGTATCGGGGGGAGGTGAGGCAGATGCGGATGCCGTCATATCGTAACCCCGCAGTGTATCGCACCGTAACATCATCGGCGTTTCTCGCAGCCGCTCTGATGCTCGCCTACGTCGAATCCCTCCTGCCGTCGGTCATACCTCTACCGGGATTCAAGCTCGGGCTTCCGAACCTTGCGGTCATGGCATCGTTTTTCATATCGCCCGCTCATGCAGCAGCGGTAAGCGTGGGGCGTATCGTCCTGTCGGCACTTCTGTTCGGGAATCCGGTGTCGCTTGCAATGTCAGCTTCCGGCGGTATTCTGTCATTTGCAGTTCTTTTTTCAATATCAAGGTGTCGCAGGTGCGCCTTCAGCTGGATCGGCGTATCCGTCATGTCCGCTGCCGCGCATAACGCCGGGCAGCTTGCGGCAGCAGCAATCATTACGGGCAGCGCTGCAGTCATATCATACGCCGTGCCGCTTGCCGCTGCCGCCGTCATATGCGGGCTGCTCACAGGCGTGATCATGAACCGTGCGGCACCGATGCTGACGAGGTCATTAGGCCGAGTGTTTCCGACCCACGATAAAAGCCGAGAAACTCATCTCCGGAGGAACCCATGAAGAAAGCGATACCATTAATAATCGCACTGCTCACCGCATCTGCCATGCTTGCCGGCTGCGGCAAAACGGCTGCCGGCTACAGCGAGCGCGTGATATACGGAATGGATACATACATCACGCTGAGGCTCTCGCAGGGCACCTCCGACGGTTCGGGATCGGACAGCGGACAGATAGATGAAATCGAGCGCGAGTGCTCGGAGATCATAGCGAAAAACGAAATACTGATGTCCTCACACAACGAAGATGCCATCGTATACGGGCTGAACCACGGCGTGTGCCGCGTAGATGACGCAGCTCCCGAGCTCGTCTCTGTCATGCGCACCGCACTCTACATTAAAAACAAGACGAACGGCGCATACAGTCCGACTCTCGGTGCATTGACCGAGCTGTGGAATGTTGCGGGCGGCGGTCCGGTGCCGTCCGAAGAAGATATCACACTTGCCAAGGAGCACATATCAGCCGATGGTATTACCGTGTCCGACACGTCCGTCGAGAATGATGATCGGGACTGTCATATTGACCTCGGCGGGATCGCCAAGGGGTATACGGCACAGGAAATCGTCGAGCACCTCTCGGTGAGCGGCATACCATACGGGCTCATATCAATGGGCGGTAACGTCGGGGTGTTCGGGACTAAGGACGACGGAACTCCGTTTAAGGTCGGCATATGCGACCCGCGCGACACCTCATCAGTCGTCGGATATCTGTCGATTGACGGAGGGTTCATATCGGTATCGGGCGACTACGAGCGGTACTTTGAAGAGAACGGCCGGCGGTATCATCACATTCTCGATCCCGCAACCGGACGCCCGGCAGAAAACGGGCTTCACTCAGTCGCGGTGTGGTCGAACAACGGTAGTGTTGCGGATGCGCTGTCAACCGCACTGTTTGTGATGGGTGAAGAGCGTGCGCTCGAATTCTACCGATCCGGCGATGTACGCTTTGAAGCAATATTCATAACCGATAAAGATGAAATCGTGCTGACCGATGGAATAGCAAACGGAGCGTTTGAGCTTTCCGGCAGCACGTACAGCCTGAGATCCGCCAAGGGAGGAGACTGAACACTTGCAGTACAGCACAGAAGATACGGCAGCAGCCGTGGCGCGGCACCATGCCGAGCGCGGCATGGTGGGGGACGGGGCGCCCAAGTATTTCGTCCGCACCTTCGGGTGCCAGCAGAATGAGGCAGACAGCGAAAAGCTCGCGGGACTTGCAGAGCTTATGGGATACACCGCGACGGACTCCCCCGAGGAGGCGTCGCTCATACTCGTCAACACCTGCGCCGTCAGGCGGCACGCCGAAGATCGCGCACTATCCGTTATAGGAGAGTACAAGCATATAAAATCGCAGAATCCGGAGCTTGTGATCGGAGTCGGCGGATGTATGGTTACGCAGAAGAGTCGCGCAGAGCAGATCAAAATGAGCTGCCCTTACGTCAATTTCACATTTGACACCGCATCTCTCGGAGCGCTGCCGTCGCTCGTGCTCGATGCCGTCTGCGGAGGACGGCGCAGATTCATAACGGACGGTGAACCGTCGGTCAACGAAGGTATACCGTCGGTCAGCGAAACCTCTCATTCTGCATGGCTGTCGATAATGTACGGCTGCAATAATTTCTGCACATACTGCATCGTGCCGTATGTTCGAGGTCGTGAGCGGAGCCGCCGTGCAGAGGATATAATCGACGAGGCGCGGCACCTCATAGATAAAGGTGCGCGGGAGATCACACTTCTCGGACAAAATGTAAACTCATACGGACATGATCTGGACAAAAAATATAACATAGTCTCACTTCTTCGTGAGCTGTGCGCACTTCCCGGGGACTTCAGACTCCGCTTTATGACGAGCCATCCGAAGGATGCCTCGGACGAACTGCTTCGCACGATTGCCGAAGAGGAAAAAATGATAAAGCACCTTCATCTGCCCATACAGTCGGGCTCGAATGAGATACTGCGGCGAATGAACCGCAAATACACTGTCGAACACTACAAAGGGATCATCAGCCGTATGCGGGAGCTCTGCCCGGATGTCACACTGACGAGCGATATTATCGTCGGCTTCCCCGGAGAGACGGAGGAAGATTTTGAGTGCACCATGGAGCTTCTTCGTGAGGTCAGATACGATATGGTATTCTCGTTCATCTACTCTCCCCGAGAAGGGACGCCTGCAGCAAAGATGGAACCCGCCGTTCCGCGAGACACGGCAGGTGAACGCCTCAGACGCCTGACGGCGCTTCAGGAAGACATTTCGATGGAGCGAAACATGCGCTTTGTAGGTCGGCGTGTGCGCGTGCTTACCGAAGGCGTGAGCCGCACGTGCGACGATATGCTGACGGGGCGCGGAGACATGGCTCGCCCCGTGCACTTTGCAGGTGACCGTTCACTGATCGGCAAGCCCGTTGAGCTTGAGATCACCTCATGCGGCTCGTTTGCCTTTGAGGGACGCCTCGCCGAATAAACACAAATATTGCGCTCCGTTCGGGGCATAATATAAAATAAAAACAGAAAAGGATAACTGTAACAATGATGAATCAGGAAATACAGAAAGCTGCAGTAGCGCTCGGAGAGATGATCAAGAATGATGCGACATCCATCGCACTCGACCACGCCATGGAGGATTACGAGAGATGTGAAGAGCTCATGTCTCTCATCGGCGAATACAATGCGCAGCAGGAGATGCTCAGCGGTGCAGACAACGCAGAGGATGTCCGCAAAAAGGTGTCCGACAGAATAGATGAGCTCTACCGTGAGATCACTGAGCACGCGGTATACAAAGCGTATATCGAAGCAAAGGCAGCGTTTGATGAATTCTATCATGAGGTAATGGGCGAGGTCCAGTTCGGAGTCACGGGAGAGAGACCGTGCGCTCACGACTGCTCCTCATGCGGCGGATGCCACCACTGAGACTTAAACTCACTGCTCAAAAATCCATTGAGAGGTACGGTATGAAACTATGGCTGTAACGCCGATGATGAAGCAGTACTTTGAGATCAAGGATCAGTACCGCGACTATATACTCTTCTACCGACTCGGAGACTTTTATGAAATGTTCTTCGAGGACGCTCAACTCGCTTCCCGTGAGCTTGAGCTCACACTGACCGGGCGCGACTGCGGAGAAGGGCAGCGCGCTCCGATGTGCGGCGTACCTTATCACTCGTGCGAGCCGTATATCGGAAAGCTGATCGAAAAGGGATACAAGGTCGCGATATGCGAACAGACCGAAGATCCCGCAACGGCAAAGAATATCGTCCGCCGCGAGGTCATCCGCGTGATTACTCCGGGCACCGTCATCGAATCCGACCTTCTCGCAGATGACAAAAACAACTATCTCTGCACACTGTACAACGACGGCACATCCGTCGGCATCTGCTTTGCAGATATATCAACGGCGTTCATATGTGCGACCGCCGTCGGCTCTGACGGAGCAGACGACAGCCTGACTGCCGAAATATCGACATATTCGCCGCGAGAGATCATAACGAGCTTCCCTATCGGCGATATGCCGAACACTGCGGAATATATAAAAGAGCGCTCCGGCGCACTCCTGACGGACGGAGCACCGAGCTATTTCGCACCGGACGACTGTCTCGGACGCGCCGAGCGGCAGTTCGGAGCCGAAGCGATAGCCGGCAAGCCGCGGGCAGCGCTCATAGCGGCGGGGGCAGCGCTGAAATACATATCGGACACACAGATGAAGGATATCTCCTACATCAGGACCCTGTCCACATACGACTGTACCGATTTTCTCGAAATGGATATTTCTACGAGGCGCAATCTCGAGCTTACCGAAACGATGCTGACGAAGGAGAAGCGCGGCTCACTCCTCTGGGTACTTGATCGCACGCGCACCGCGATGGGGGCACGCCTCCTGAAAAAGTATATCGAGCATCCGCTCACGAATGTGCGTGCCATCCGCGACCGACAGGAGGCTGTTTCGGTTCTGAAGGACAGTTTCATACTGCGCGAAGACCTTCGCGGGCAGCTCGCTGCGGTGCTCGATCTTGAAAGACTGATCACCAAGGTCACTTACGGTACGGCGGGCGGCAAGGATCTGCGCGGAATCGCAGAGACCCTGCGCGTTCTTCCGGAGGTAAAGTCACTCCTTTCCGATATCAAGTCCGGAGAGCTGTCGCAGATATGCGACGGACTCGACACTCTGGAGGATATTTTTTCGGCAATCGACAGCGCCGTCGTCGATCTGCCGCCGTTTCAGGTACGTGACGGCGGAATAATTCGCGATGGATACAACAAGAATGTCGATGAGCTGCGATACATACTGTCAAACGGGCGTGACTGGATCCGCGAGGCTGAATCCAAAGAGCGCGAGCGCACCGGTATCAAGACGCTGAAAATAGGATACAACCGCGTATTCGGATACTATATCGAAGCCCCGCGCTGGGCAGCGGATCAGATACCCGAAGGCTATGTGCGCAAGCAGACCCTCTCTGACAAGGAGAGGTACATAACCGATGAGCTGAAGGAGATGGAGTCCACTATTTTAGGGGCGGACGAAAAGCTGAAAAACCTTGAATATTCGCTGTTCGTTGCACTGCGTGATCTTGTGGGAGAGGCCGAGATACGCATTCGCGCATCTGCCGATGCTCTGGCACGGCTCGACGTCTTTATATCTCTCGCAGAGTGTGCAGCGCAAAACGAATATGTTTGTCCGGAGGTAGACGAATCGGACACGGTGGATATAAAAGACGGACGTCACCCCGTCGTCGAGCGGTTTGTCAGAGATTCATACTTCGTTCCGAACGACGCATATCTCAATACTACCGATAATCGACTTGCCCTCATAACGGGGCCCAACATGGCGGGAAAATCCACGTATATGCGGCAGACAGCACTCATCGTGCTGATGGCACAGATAGGTTCCTTCGTCCCGGCGCGCAGTGCAAGAGTCGGGATAGTTGACCGCCTTTTCACCCGCGTGGGCGCATCGGACGATCTGGCATCCGGACAGTCAACCTTTATGCTCGAGATGCGCGAGGTCGCATACATCCTGAACAATGCGACGAAACGGAGTCTCATAATTTATGATGAGATCGGTCGCGGAACGAGTACGTACGACGGCATGAGCATTGCCCGTGCTGTTGCGGAATACACTGCCGGACGCAAGCTCGGTGCAAAAACGATGTTTGCTACGCACTACCATGAACTGACCTCACTTGAGGACGAGATCCCCGGAATCGTAAACTACAATGTTGCTGCCAAAAAGCGAGGGGAAACGGTTACGTTTCTGAGGAAGATCGTGCGCGGTCCGACAGACGACAGCTACGGCATCGAGGTTGCCAGACTCGCGGGCGTTCCCTCCGAAATAACTCGCCGTGCAAAAGAGATCCTGAGTGAGCTTGAATCCGGAGGCAGCGGCTGTGCTGCATCCGCAAAGGACACCGCCGACCGACAAAGCCTCGGCGGAGACGGTACAATCAGCATGATGTCGAGCGCCGCGGATGAGATTGCCGAAAAGATTCGTGCGGCAGACATCAATACGCTGACGCCGATCGAAGCGATGAATCTGATATTCCAATGGAAGCGCGAGCTTATGTAAGCATAGTGATCGTGCCGGCGTTTGTTGCCGACACGGTCACTGTATTTTGAGGGCAACCTTCGATATTGTTTCGAAAAGAGCGACACCAACGGTCGTGACCGTTGGTGTCGCTCTTTTTATAATGCAATAATCGAAGGATTTATCTGATGTCGCTCGCAGTGAAACGCGAAAGCACGGTTGCAACCTCGGCTCTCGTCGTATTGTTGAACGGAGCGAGTGACTCCTTATTTTCCTTGATATCCGGGTAATACTTCGGCATACCCTTAATGAGTCCCGATCCTACTGCCCAGGAAATTGAATCCACAGCCCATTCCTGAACACTTGCAGTATCGTAAAATCCCGACAGATCACCGCGCACGGTAACATCACGTTGTACGAGAGTCGAGTATCTGTAGAAGATAGCTGCCATCTGGTCGCGCTGCAGAGGAGCATTCGGGCGGAACGTGCCGTCCTCAAAGCCGTTGACTATGCCGTTCTCAGCAGCCCAAATAACGGCATCGGTGTACCACTGATTTGCGGGAACATCGGGGAATATCTCGGAATACTGAACCTTCGGCTCATCCGCAAGTCTGTAAAGTACCATTGCAAGCTCGGCACGCGACATATTGTCATTGGGGTTGAACTTGAGATCGGACTGACCGCGCATCAGGCCGAAATTTACACAGTTATATACCGTTTCATAATACCAAGCACTCTCTTTGATATCATTGAACGGAAGATCGTGGTACGATATGAAGTAATACGAAATATCACTGTAATCGTCGTTTGCGAACGCAACGATAGATGCATCATTATCGAACACAGCCACAACCTCGATGAACTCTCTGTGCAGATCCTCATTGTCGTAAACGAACGTACGACCCGAAAGATCGATAATGTTGAAT
>CAKSEM010000062.1 GCA_934446485.1 uncultured Eubacteriales bacterium
CCCTCTGACATATCTTCAAATATGTTTTTACCGTTAACGTTTTCGCCCGGGAGAACGTCGCGCTCAAGCCCTGCGATCTCGAGGCAGTCGAGAATATCCTTCTCGGTCGCGCCGTCGAATACAGGGGTCATGATCTTCCAGCCGAGCTTCTTAGCCGCGATGCCGAGGTGTACCTCAAGCACCTGACCGATGTTCATTCGGGAAGGAACGCCCAGAGGGTTCAGAACGATGTCGAGCGGAGTGCCGTCCGGAAGGAACGGCATATCCTCCGGAGGAAGTATGCGGGAGACGACACCCTTGTTGCCGTGACGGCCTGCCATCTTGTCTCCGACGGAGATCTTACGCTTTTGAGCAATGTATACTCTGACTACCTTGTTGACTCCCGGTGAGAGGTCATCGCCGTTCTCACGTGAGAACACCTTGACATCGACGATGATACCGCTTTCGCCGTGCGGAACCTTCAGAGAGGTATCGCGCACTTCGCGTGCTTTTTCGCCGAAGATCGCGCGGAGCAGGCGCTCCTCTGCGGTCAGCTCGGTCTCGCCCTTCGGCGTTACCTTTCCGACGAGTATATCACCTGCACGGACCTCGGTGCCTTTCTTTACGATACCGTCGGCGTCAAGATCCTTCAGTGCGTCGTCGCCGACGTTCGGGATCTCACGGGTTATCTCTTCCGGTCCGAGCTTGGTATCGCGGGCTTCGTGTGAATACTCCTCTATGTGAATGGAGGTGTATACGTCGTCACGGACGAGTCTTTCATTCAAAAGAACGGCATCCTCATAGTTGTAGCCTTCCCATGTCATGAAGCCGATGAGAGCGTTCTTTCCGAGTGCAACCTCACCGTCGGAGGTTGCGGGGCCGTCAGCGATGACCTGACCTGCCTCGACGAATTCTCCCTGCTCGATTATCGGACGCTGATTTACGCATGTGCCCTGGTTCGAACGCTTGAATTTGATGAGATGGTAGGTATCCTTGTGTCCGTCGTCGCAGTGGATGACGATCTTGTCTGAGGTGACGGTCTCGGCGAAACCGGCGCTCTTCGCGAGCACAACGACTCCGGAATCTACAGCGGCTTTGTACTCCATACCGGTACCGACGATCGGTGAATCGGTCATGAGAAGCGGTACAGCCTGCTTCTGCATGTTTGAACCCATGAGCGCGCGGGAGTTGTCGTCGTTTTCAAGGAACGGTATCATAGCCGTTGCGACCGACACCACCATCTTAGGCGAAACGTCCATGTAGTCGACCTTCGAGGCATCGATCTCGATGATCTCGGTCAGGCATCTTGCCGTGACCTTTTTATTCATGAAGCAACGATTCTCGTCCAAGGGCTCGTTCGCCTGAGCTACGGTATAGTTGTCCTCAACATCGGCGGTCATGTATTCGATCTCGTCGGTGACGCGGTTTATTACCGTGCCGTCAGGTGCGGTCTCGTGGACGACCTTTCTGTAGGGTGCTTCTATGAAGCCGTATTCCGATATTTTTGCATATGTTGCAAGGTAGGAGATAAGTCCGATATTCGGTCCCTCAGGGGTCTCAATAGGGCACATTCTCCCGTAGTGCGTGTAATGTACGTCTCGGACATCGAACGATGCACGGTCACGAGAAAGTCCGCCGGGGCCGAGTGCCGATATACGCCTCTTGTGAGTCAGCTCGGCAAGCGGGTTGTTCTGATCCATGAACTGCGAGAGCGGTGATGAGCCGAAGAACTCGCGGATCGCGGTGACTACGGGGCGTATGTTGATGAGTGTCTGAGGAGAGAGGGAATCGCTGTCCTGAACGGTCATTCTCTCCTTGATGATCTTGTCCATTCTGGAAAGACCGATTCTGAGCTGATTCTGAAGCAGCTCGCCGACGCAGCGGAGACGACGGTTGCCGAGGTGGTCGATGTCGTCGGTTCTGCCGACGTCGTGTGAGAGCGTGAGCAGATAGTTGATAGATGCGAGAATGTCCTCGCGCGTTATGTGCTTCGGGCAGAGCTCGTGAATTCTGTGGCGTGCAGCCTCAATGACGGCGTCATGGTCGTCGCCGCACTCGTCACGGATCTCAAGCATCACCGAGAGAGCAGCCTTCTCATTTACGCCCGCTTCCTTCAGATCGTAACCGAAAACGTATTCGGGCTCGAGCATACCGTTTGAGAATACCTTGGTCTCGTCGGTCTCGCCGCGGCGAAGGTAGACTTCACCGACACCTGCGTGCTCGATTGCAAGGGCGTCTTCCTTTGAAAGGAGCGTGCCCTCGTCAAAGAGGATCTCGCCGGTCAGTGGGCTGACTGCAGGACGGGAAAGTGTGTGACCCGCAATGCGCTCGCCGATAGCGAGCTTCTTATTGTATTTATGGCGACCGACGGGTGCAAGATCATATCTCTTCGGATCGAAGAAGAGATTGTTTATGAGTATCTCAGCCGATTCGACTATTGCCGGCTCGCCCGGACGGAGCTTCTTATATATTTCCTTGAGGGCTTCATCGCGGATCGATGTGTTGTTTTCGATCGCCTCACGCTCACAGATGTCCTTGTCAAGCGTTGCATAGAGCTTAGGCTCTTCGCCGAACACTTCGGCGATCTGCTCGGGCGTTTCGATTCCGAGAGCGCGTATGAGGATGGTTACAGGTATCTTGCGGTTCTTGTCGATACGGACGTAGAACACGTCATTTGCGTCAGTTTCATACTCGAGCCATGCTCCTCTGTACGGAATGACGGTTGCGGCAAACGTGCGTTTACCGGTCTTGTCGTGCGCACTGTCGTAGTAAATGCCGGGAGAACGAACGATCTGCGAGACGATCACGCGCTCTGCGCCGTTTATGACGAACGTGCCCTTTTCGGTCATGATCGGGAAGTCGCCCATGAAGATCGCCGACTGCTTCACCTCTCCCGTCAGCTTGTTTGAAAGTCTGACGTCCACTTTCAGCGGTACGGAATAGGTTACGACGCGCTCCTTGCACTCCTCAACGGGGTATTTCGGGTCGGCATCCAGAGAGTACCCTACAAATTCTATTATAAGGTTTCCCGAATAATCCGTGATCGGAGATACGTCTTCAAGTACCTCCATGAGTCCCTCGTCAAGGAACCACTGGTATGAGTTCTTCTGGATCTCGATAAGGTTCGGCATTTCGAGAACCTCGTCAATCTTAGAGAAGGTCATACGGGTCTTTTTGCCGACCTTCTGCGGCTTAACCATTTTTTCGATCCTCTGCTGGTTAGTCATTGTGTGCCATCACTCCATTCTAAAGTTGCAAGATGGGATGCGGGGCGCTCTTTAGTAGAAAACGCCAAAAAAACTGCTCGTGAACTCCACGAATGCGAATCTAATGCAGTTTAATATTTTACCATGGTTTTTGTGTAAAGTCAATGAACTATCGGAAATTCAATACCTCAATCACACAATTTACATTTAACACCGCAAATATTTCCAATAAATTAAAATGTAAATAAATTGTAAATTTGATATATGCAATAGAATTCCCTTGAATCTACGACTGAACGTGAGACCTTGAAAAAACGTATGAGGGTTGATGCCGGCATGAATTTCATAAACCTAAAAAGAGACGGAGTGTTTCCGTCTCTTTTTAGGCATTTCAGATGAACAGGGGTGCCGTAAACAGCAGCTCGCGGAGTCTGACATAGATATCCGGCAGATCCGCAAGCGGCAGCGGATTCTCACCGTGTCCGCATTCGAGTGTAAACGCGGGCCGCTTAATTTCACGTATGTACCAGTCGGTGAGCCCTCCGTGCGCGGCGGACCCCTCGGGTTCGGCCAAACGGTATCCGGTCAGGCGTTCTATCCTCCGTGCAACAGCCATACAGTGCGGAATCTTTTCTCCGCCGGAGCAGTATATCTCCTCGCCCTGCGTGTGAAGTGTCAAGAGAAGCTTTATGTCGTCGGAGAAGCGCAAAAGATTTGCGAGAAAGGCACATTCCGGCTCGGATTCCGGTGCCTCGCCGCTGTAGCGGGACGGGCATCCGCCGAGGATCCCGTATTCCGACTCTTTCTGCTTGTATTCGGAGAAGCCCGAGTCATAGTTGTGATTCAGATCCACTCCGCGCGCATTCGCTTGCCAATGTGTAAAATCATCCCCGCCGTTCATCGATATCAGACGCTCTCTGAGGATCGAACTGCCGGCACCGTTTATCTGAATATCTGCACCGTCAACATTCAGCTGCGGAATGACACGGATCGTACGCGAACGGCAAAGGTGCCGCGTCTTGATTCCGTACATTCTGCCGTCCTTTACGTATGAGTTGCAGTATTCACCGATGAATCTCAGCAGTACGGCGCTCGTTATCCATTCCATGGCGTGATGGCATCCTATGTACAGCACACTGCGTGAAGTGCGGCATGAGTCTCCGAGTGTTACCATCGGTATACCGCGCCCGAGGACGGACGTACCGACGTAGCCGATTCCGATAAACGGATACCGTTCGCTGTAGCTTTGCAGGGTGTCCATCAGATACCTGTAATCGACCGGAGATGCTGTGGCTTCGTGGTTTGTGTCCTTTCCCGCTTTACACTTGTCCATAATATTCATATACCGTGCCTTTCCCGAATTCTGAGGTGCAGCAATTTCTGCCCGTTTATATGTATATGCGCGTCGGCATTTTATATCACACACAGAGCACGCTGCGTGAAAATTGAACGGTGCACCCCTTGATATCGGAGAAGATATATTGTATAATCAGAATATACAGGTCGGCTGTGCCGACACGAAAGGATGGTATTATTATGCTGAAGGGTATAAGTAAGATTATCTCTCCCGAGCTCCTGTGCGTGCTCTCGAAGATGGGTCACGGCGACGAGATCGTAATTTCGGACGGGAACTTTCCGGGCGAGAGTATAGGTGCCGGCAGTGGTGCTGAAGTGCTGCGCGCAGATGCGTGCGGTGTGCCGGATCTTCTGCGTGCGATTCTGCCGCTGTTTCCGCTTGATGCATACGACAATAACGTTTATCTCATGGACAAAACCGAGTCCGACAGGGATCTGAACATTGAGATATGGGACACTTATCGCGAGATCATCGCAGAGCACACGGACTCAAAACCCGTATTTCTTGAAAGATTTGAGTTTTACGAGAGGGCAAAGCGCTCTTATGCAATCGTTGTGACGGGTGAGAGCGCAATCTATGCAAACATAATCCTGAAGAAGGGCGTCGTTAAGTAATAATCCGCAGGACTTTGATACGGAGGCTTCAGCATTGGACAATAAAGATGAGATAATATCGATGCAGCTCGATCTGATACGTCAGATGACAGAACAAAATGTGCGGCGCCTCCGAGATGATATCTGGGGAGGCGCTGATGAGCGACAGAGGTCGTGCGGCGATGACGCACGGAGCGGAAAGGGTCCGACCGATGCGTCGGTGGCGCCGAATAACGGAGCTGCCGCCGCAGATGTCGGAGACGGGAGGACGACGGTGACGGCTTCCGACGGCGGTAACGGATCCGTGCCGCGAGAGAGTACGGACGACCTCTTGCTGGAACTTGACGGATACATCGGGCTATCCGAAGTGAAAAGAGAGGTGCGCTCGCTTGTCAACATGGCGAAGGTACTGAAGATGCGTCGGGAGAGCGATCTTCCGACAGCGGATATGTCGCTCCATATGGTCTTTTCCGGGAATCCGGGAACGGGAAAGACGATGATCGCGCGGTTTATGTCGCGGATATATCATTCAATAGGACTGCTCTCCAAGGGACATCTTGTCGAGACCGACCGCAGTGCGCTTGTGGCGGGATACGTCGGGCAGACTGCTGCAAAGACCGCAGCGGTTTTGAACAGTGCGCTCGGCGGAGTACTGTTCATAGACGAAGCATATTCGCTCACAGGCGGATCTGAGAACGACTTCGGCGGTGAGTGCATAGACACGGTTCTGAAGTTTATGGAGGATCACCGTGACGATATCGTTGTGATCGTTGCGGGATATACCGATCTCATGGAGCGGTTTATCGATTCAAACCCGGGGCTTCGATCGCGTTTTAACAAGTATATCGAGTTTGACGATTATACCGGAGAGGAGATGGCTGAGATATTCCGCCATCAGTGCCGCCGTTCATCGTATGAACCGACGGAGGACGCCATGCGTGAGATCACGGGTTACTTTGATCTTGCCGCAACGGCTCCTGCCGAATTCGGAAATGCGCGCGGAGTCAGAAACGTGTTTGAGCGAGTTCTCTCCGCTCAGGCAGACAGACTTGCGACTCGTGAGAACGTTACGCGTGAAGAGCTGATGCGCCTTGAGGCATCGGATGTGACGTGCGCGATACGCCCGTCGGATACCGATTCGGAGTGAGAGAGGCTTTGCGTGCATACGGTGTTGAATATACGGTATATGACAGAAATCAACGGTGAACGGTTTATAGCTTTCTGTCAAACCGAGAATTTGAACCTCAACTGATAAAAAGACAGTCCCCGATATCGGTCGGGGACTGTCTTTTTGCCGTTATGTCCGTGTTTGACTCCGGACTTATTTGCCGGACTGCATATAATCCGGCAGATATTCTGCAGGGATCGCGTTTTTTACGTATGTCCGCGCTTTTTCCGGGGTAGTCGTATAGCCGTAGAGCTGCGTGCCGTGTCCCGCTGCAATCTCATCGGTATAGTTTTCGAGTCGGTATATGTGTGTGCCGTAGTAGTCCATGCCGTAGTAGAATACTGTGGGGATGAATCCGATATTGGTGACAGAGAGTCCGCCAGAGCCATCCCCCGATACGGTAAAGTTCAAAAATCCCGCAACCATATTCTCGGGGTACATCATGGCTGATACGAGATTTCCGAGCGAATATGCGCAGAGTGTACGTCCGCCGTCAGAGCGGTCTATCCATTCGAGAGCTTGCAGTGTGTGTGAGTGATGTCCGAGTATTACGTCGGCTCCGCCGTCAGCCATCAGACGTGCAAGACGGCGCTGCTCGTCGTTTGGCTCAGTGGAGTTTTCGTCTCCCCAGTGGACCGATACGATCGTGAAGTCTGCATTCTCCTCAGCGAGCGCAAGCTCAGAGGATATGCGAGCGTCATCTATATACGGTATGTCGAGCTCAGATCCCTCAGGCAGAACGATGCCGTTGGTTCCGTAGGTATAGGAAAGCAGGGCGATCGTGATCCCGTCAGCGCTGACAGTACGCAGCGTTGCAGCGTCGGATTTGTCGTAATACGCACCGAGGAGCGTCACGGGTTCACTGTGCCAGAAATCCATAGTTGCGGACAGACCGACCGCGCTGCGGTCGAGCATATGGTTGTTGGCAATATTTACTATGTCGAATCCGAGCGTCACGAGGTCGCGACCGAGCTCCTGCGGTGAGTTGAAGCTCGGATATCCCGAAACCTCAAAGCCATCACCTGCCATGAGTGTTTCCTGATTTATAAACGCAAAGTCGGGTGCGGATATAATGTCGGTAACTTCGGAGAACATCGGCTTGAAGTCATACTGGACTCCGTCGGCTGCACGCGCGGCGGCGTCGTAGTAAATATTCGGATGGATCAGATCGTCGCCTGCAGCGGTAAACGTGACAGAAACATCCGCAAACGGGTCGCGCGGCGGCGCCGTTTCGAGAACCGTTGTGCTCTGCGCAGGTATATCTGCGGATTCCGCAACCGACGTTCTTCCGGAGCCGTCTCCGCTCGGCGCGGATGCGTCCTTAAGAAAACCGCATCCGGAGAGGAGCGTGGCGGCAATAAGCGCTGTGCTTATTACTTCCGCGAATTTTGTGAACTTATCTTTCATTATTTTCCCGACCGTCGGCGGTCTCCTCTGATTTGCCTGTCTTCAGTTTTGTTATCTCGTTTATGAATGAATCAATATCCTTGAATTCGCGGTGAACGGAAGCGAATCTTACATATGCAACGTCATCTTTCTCCTTTAGCTTTTCCATCGCGATGTCTCCTATAG
>CAKSEM010000063.1 GCA_934446485.1 uncultured Eubacteriales bacterium
GTCACGGGGATCGCCGCTGAACGTGCTGCCGCCGAAACTGCTGACATTGCGTGATACTCACGTAAAGCCGAATAAGGGCCGCCCTATGGGCAGCCCTTATCTTTTATTTTATCGGTTCGCCGTCCGGTGTGAAAAGCGGCAGGGGCTCGAGATAACGTATGTCGTCGCGCTTTGCGGCATCGCCCTCGGCAAGAACCGTCAATCTGCCGGCGACTGTCGCACCGACAGCCCCGACGAGTTTTTCGAGCGCTGCGAGGCTTTCGCCGGTCGAGATCACGTCGTCAACGATCAGTATGCGTTTGCCGCGCATAAGTGCTGCGTCGGCACCGTCGAGGTACAGCTTTTGCGCCCCGACAGTCGTAATCGAGTGATCCTCAACCTCGACGATATCGGTCATATATAGCTTCGGTTTCTTTCTGGCAAGAAAGTATCGCTGATTTCCAGCAAGGCGAGCCATCTCATGTGCGAGCGGAATTCCTTTTGCTTCCGCAGTCAGTATGTAGTCATATTCAGGCGCGATGCGGAGTAATTCCTCGGCACACGCCGTAGTCAGCTCCGGATCGCCGAACATGATGAATCCGGCGATCGACAGGCTGTCGTTTATGGGGCATATCGTAAGCTCGCGCTCAAGCCCCGCGATGATCATTTTATACTTTTTTCTGCTCATATCAGCTATCCTCCGGGTTTATGCTCTGAGCGATATACCAAGCTCAGATTCCAGTGCCTTCAATATCTTTGCGGCGATGCGATCCGAATCCTCGTCGTTCAGGGTGCGTTCGGAGTCGCGGAGCATTACGGCAAAAGATACGCTCTTCATCCCCGTACCGACCTGCGGTCCGCGATAGATGTCGAACAGCTTTACGGATTCAAGAAGCCGTCCCCCCGCCTTGCGGATCACGTCAGCTATTCGTCCGACTTCGAGCTCCTCCGCACAGACGAAGGAGAAGTCACGCTCAACCGCGGGGAATTTCGGAACCGGCACATAGTCTACGCCGTCGTGCCGCTCCTCAAAGAGCGTGGAAAGATCAAGCTCGCACACATAGGTTCTCTCTGTAATGTCATAGTTTTTTGCAACCTCGGGATGTATCTCTCCGAGGATGCCGAGCCGTTTCCCGTTTACTTTAACTGCAGCGCATCTGCCGGGGTGGAATGCGCTCTCGTCCGATACCGCTTCAAATGACGCATCCTTTATCCCGGCAATATCGAGAAGCGCACAGACGGCACCCTTCAGACGGTAGAATCCGGACTCATCCTGTACTCCGTTTCTATAGAACCCGAGCGTGATCTGCGGACGTTCATCCGGAAGTGTATCATCTCCGGTCGGAATATACACATTACCGATCTCAAACAGTGAAACATCGGGGTTCTTAACTGAAAGATTATCGGAAATTACGCGGAGCATCGACGGAATGCAGGTTGTACGCATGACTGAGGTGTCCTCGCCGAGCGGATTTTTAATCACGACCGAACGGCGTCGCGGGCTGTCTTCAGGCAGACGGATGCGGTCGTAGAATTTCGGGCTGATGAATGAGAACGTTTGAATTTCATCGTAGCCCATGCCGAGCAGCATATCGCGTACCTTTGTGCTGAACGCCTGTGACGGCGTACGCATTCCTGTGCCGTATACGCGGTCAACTGTGGATTCTATGTCGTTGTAGCCGTAGATACGGATAACCTCTTCGGCAACATCGTTCATGCAGCGGACATCATCGCGCCAAGTCGGCACTGTCAGCATATTGCCGTCGATGCCGAAGCCGAGAGATTTCAGGATTTCTTCCATACGCGTGACGGCGATATCAACACCGAGGAAGCGGTTGATCTGCTCTGCGTCGAGCGGAAGTCGGAACGGAACCTTCTTAGTCGGATACTCGTCTATCAGTCCGTCGACGATGTCGCCGGCATCGAGAAGACGGACGAGCTCACACGCACGAGCGAGTGCCTGAAGAGTATTCTCGCAGTCGAGACCTTTTTCGAATCGCGCTGATGATTCCGTTCTCATTCCGAGCGCTTTGGCACCGCGCCTGACGCAGCCGGGGTGGAACATTGCCGATTCAAAAACGACGGTGGTCGTTGTGTCGGATATGCCGCTGTTTGCGCCTCCCATGACACCGGCAAGTGCAACCGGCTTGTGTTCATCAGCGATGACGAGCATTGAGTCTGACAGCGTATGTTCGACTTCATCGAGAGACGTATACGCTTCGCCTTCTTCGGCACGGCGCACAATGATGCTGTGTCCGTCAAGGCACGCGTAGTCAAATGCATGCATCGGCTGCCCGTACTCTAGCATAACGTAGTTCGTGATATCGACTATGTTGTTGATCGGGCGCACACCTGCGGCGCGCAGACGCATTCTGAGCCAAAGCGGCGAGGGAGCAATGCGGACGTTCTTTACGACTTTTGCGGAATATCGGCTGCAATGCTCGTTGTCGTCAATCCTGACACTGAGGTAGTTTGAGATGCTGTCGCCGTCGTGCCGTTCTTCTCCGAATGTGGGGACGGGGAGATTCAGCGGGCGGTCGAACGTGACAGCGCTCTCACGAGCCAATCCGATTACGGAGAGGCAGTCCGGGCGGTTCGATGTGATCTCGAACTCGACCGCGCAATCACGAAGCATGAGCAATTCGCAGATATCGGTTCCCGGAACGGCATCGCCGAGACCGCAGTCCCCGAGAATGAGTATGCCGTCTTCGACAGCGCCAGGCATATCGTGAGTTGTGACGCCGAGCTCGCCTATGGAGCAGAGCATCCCCTCAGAGACCTCGCCGCGGAGCTTTCCGCGCTTGATTTTGATGCCGCCGGGCAGGGTAGAGTTGTCAAGAGCTGCAGGGACGAGATCCCCCTCTTTGACGTTCGGTGCCCCCGTTACGATCTGGAGCGGTGAGTCCGCACCGACATCGACAGAGCAGATTACGAGGTGATCCGAGTTTGTGTGAGGCTTGACGCTGAGGATGCGCCCGACGACGACGCGCGAGATCTCGCTGCCGAGGACTTCGTAGCCCTCAACCTTGGATCCGGTGAGTGTCATGCGGTCGCAGTATTCTTTTATCGGCAGGTCGGATACATCTGTGAAATCCGAGAGCCATTTCATCGGTAATATCATATTATAAATACCGTACCTTTCTTATATGTGTGAGGGTCAGAACTGATGGAGGAATCGAACGTCGTTCTCATAGAGATGGCGCATGTCGTCGATGTGGTATTTCAGCATTACGATACGCTCAACTCCGAGGCCGAATGCAAATCCGCTGTATACTTCGGGATCGATCCCGCACTCGCGCAGCACATTCGGATGTACCATTCCCGCGCCGAGTATTTCGATCCAGCCCTCGCCTTTGCAAAGGCGGCAGCCCTCACCGCCGCAGACGAAACATGACACGTCGACCTCTGCCGACGGCTCGGTGAACGGGAAGTGGTGCGGACGGAAACGGATCTTCGTATTTTCACCGAACATGGTCTTGGCGAATGATTCAAGGGTGCCCTTGAGGTCGCCCATCGTAACGCCGCGGTCAACGACGAGTCCCTCAACCTGATGGAACAGCGGCGAGTGTGTCGCATCGACGGCGTCCGAGCGGTAGACCCGCCCCGGCGAGATAATCTTTATCGGGGGGGCTTTCTTCTCCATTGTGCGTACCTGCACAGGAGAGGTTTGCGAGCGCAGCAGAATATTGTCCGTTATATAGAATGTATCCTGAGTATCGCGTGCTGGGTGATCCTCGGGAATGTTGAGCGCCTGGAAGTTATAGTAGTCGTATTCAACCTCGGGTCCCTCGGCGATCTCATAGCCCATACCGAGAAATATCTCTTCAAGCTGGCGCTGAACGAGGCTTATGGGGTGCATATGTCCGACGGGTGTCGGCGTTCCGGGGACGGTCACATCGAGCCGTTCGGAAGCGAGTCGGCGTTCGAGAGCCTCGGTAGCGGCGTGCTCACGGCGTGCAGCGATCTTTGCCTCTATTTCGCTGCGAATGTCGTTTGCGAGCTGACCGATCACGGGGCGTTCCTCGGCTGACAGGGAGCCCATGCCGCGGAGAACAGCGGTGAGCTCGCCCTTTTTTCCGAGGTACTTGATTCTCAGCGATTCAAGATCGGCATCGGCTGCCGATATCGCCGAAGATGCCTCGGCGGCGATCTTCAAAAGTTTTTCTTTCATTTTGGATCTTTGTATCCTTTCGTATTATGATTTGCAAAGTAAAAAAGCCCCGTCCCGCTGATAATGCGGGACGGGGCACCGTTGACAGGATGCTCCGCGGTACCACCCGTGATTCCGAACGAATTCGGCACTCGCGTACGCTGTAACGGGCGCTCCCGCGACGGGCTTTTCACTCGTCGGCTCAGAAGGGAAAGGCACAATATCACCGACGGACCGTCTCTCAGCCTTGAACGGTCTCTCTTTGACGTCGCGGAGTGAATCTGCCGACTTCATCAATGCTTTATAATAAGTATATCACAAAACAACGATTTTGGCAACCGGAAATTTTATAAGATATTTGTGTAACGGCGGCGCTGCGGAGCATTACGACTTTCGCCCCAATTCTTCGCTGCGAAGCCGTGCCGCTTCAAATCCCGCGCTGACGGCGCCGGCAAAATCTGCGTCAGCCATAGCGTTAAGCGCAGCCTCGGTCGTGCCCTTTTTCGATGTGACTCTGACACGCAGCTCACTCGGAGACATACCTGTGGTTTTAAGTATTTCAGCCGTGCCTATAAGCGTCTGCACGGATAGCTCACGTGCCGCATCCGGATCCATTCCGGAGCGGATTGCAGCATCTGCCATAGCCTCGGCGAGAAGACAGAAGTATGCAGGACCGCTGCCCGAGAGGGCGGTCACGGCAGAGATCATATCTTCATCGACGCGGCGGATCAGTCCCATAGGGCTGAATATCTCTTCGGCTGTTTCGGCATCTGACGAATCAGCACCTGTTCCGGTAGCATACACCGTAGCCGAAGCGCCGACTGACAGTGCGAGATTAGGCATAAATCGAATCACACGTCCCGTGCCGAGTTTACGCTCAAGGGTAGAGGTCGAAACTCCCGCCATGATCGACAGGTAGAGCTTGTCTCGGGTAAAACGGCTCCCGTACATTTCGAGAGCCTCCCGGAACACCTGCGGCTTGACTCCGAATACGACGATATCGCATGACTCTATATCGTCGGGTTTGCCGTGAACGCAACCGCAGGAGGCTGCACATTCTTCGGCACTTTCCGGGTATGCTTCGTTTATGGCTATTACGTGTTCTGGAGGAAACACTCCGGCGGAGATTATCCCGCGCATCATAGCGCCTGCCATGCATCCGCTCCCGATAAATGCGATTTTTGTGTTACTGTTCATGATGTAATCCAGACCTTTCTCTTTTACGGGGGTCAGCTGCGGATCTGCCCCGTTCCCTCAACTACGTACTTATACGATGTGATCTCACGGAGTCCGAGCGGACCGCGCGCGTGCATCTTCTGCGTCGATATTCCGATCTCCGCACCGAATCCGTATTCAAATCCGTCCGTGAAGCGTGTGGATGCATTTACGTTGACCGCTGCGGCATCGATCTCGCGTACAAAACGGTCGGCAGCCTCGCGGTCTTCGGTAATTATGGCTTCCGTGTGCCCCGTGCCGTAGCGGCGAATGTGCTCGATTGCGGCACTGAGTGACGGTACCACGCGCACCGCCATGTCCATTGAGAGATATTCATCGGTGAAATCCTGCTCGTTTGCAGGTACGGCGAACGGGACCATCCTGCACGTATCGGGGCAGCCGTGAATGCGCACTCCCGCATCGGCAAGTGCAGAGCAGAGCGACTCGAGAAGATCCGGGCGATCGCGGTGGACGAGCAAAGTTTCTGCGGCATTGCACACTGCGGGACGCTGAGTCTTTGAGTTGATGAGTATCCGCTTTGCCATGTCCGCATCTGCACTGCGATCGACGTATATATGGCAGTTGCCGACTCCGGTTTCGAGAACCGGCACGCGGCAGTGCTCTACGACACGGTGGATGAGAGAGGCACCGCCGCGGGGAATCATCAGATCAATGTACCCGCGCAGCTCCATCATGTCGTCAACGATATCGTGTGAACGACCGTCAACGAGCGACACGGCATCTGCGGGGAGCGACGATTTCTCTATGGCATCGCGCATAATGCGTACGATTGCACGGTTGGATTCGAGCGCGCTGCTGCTTCCGCGCAGCATGACTGCAGAACCTGCCTTGAGCGCCAGTACCGCTGCATCTACCGTGACGTTCGGACGCGCCTCGTAAATCATTCCGATAACTCCGAGAGGCACACGAACCTTTTTGATCTTGAGTCCGTTCGGACGGCAAAACTCTTCTATGATCTCTCCGACGGGGTCGGGAAGATCGGCTACCTGACGTGCTCCGTCGGCGATTCCGGCAATACGTGCGGGACTGAGCGACAGACGGTCGATGAGGGCGTCACCGACACCTGCTTCACGTGAACGTTCAACATCGAGCTGATTTGCCGCCAATATTTCACCTTGATGTTCCGACAGAGCGTCGGCAATGAGTCGAAGTGCCCGGTTCTTTACCTCGGTTGAGGCACCGGCGAGTGTGACTGCCGCCGCCCTTGTGCCTTCAGCCTGCTTGAGTAGTTCCTTGTTCATATATTATCTCCGTTCAAAGGTTATTCAGTGCGTGAGTGCGAGCACGAGATTGTCCTTGTGCACGACTATCTTGCGCTGCGCGTCGTGGCTTTGCAGTGCGCCGGTCAGCTCTTCACGCGATATGTCGGCAATGCCGCGTCCGATCGGCAGATGATCTCCGGAGGTAAGGATGCGTATAACGTCAGTCTCCCTCGGCGGCAGTGACACCAGCTGCAAGCAGGCTGCGTCCATGTTCGGTTACAGCCTCGGCTGCACCGCGGTCAACGAACACGTTTCCGCAGCTCGGTGCGTAGAATGCCATCCACTGCAGACGTGTCTTGAGGCTTCCGTCAGCCTTGAAATATGTCCCGCGTGCGCGCCCGTCTGCAGCGTCGGATATAACATTGCGGTCACCGGACGAGCAGATAAATACGGGAACGCCTGCGCGTGTCGCAAGGGAAGCGCCGCGGACCTTGGTTATCATCCCGCCCGTGCCGTTCTGTGATCCTGCTCCTCCGGCATACGCCTCGATCTGCGGGGTTATCCTTTCAACGACGGGTATGTGCTCCGCATCGGGGCAGGTGCGCGGATTCTTGGTATAGAGTCCGTCGGTGTCAGTCATCAGAATGAGCAGATCGGCGTGGAGCATTGCTGCAACCTGCGCCGACAGCGTATCGTTGTCTCCGACGTGTATCTCATCTAGTGCGACGGTGTCATTTTCGTTTATGATCGGCACTGCACCTCGGCTGAGAAGTATTTCAAGTGCCGAAAAGGCGTTTTTATATCGCCGCTTGTCGGTGAAATCCTCACGTGTCAGGAGTATTTGAGCGCAGACGTATCCGCGCTGTGAAAAGAACGATGTGTATTCCTCCATGAGCAGCCCTTGCCCTACGGCAGCAGATGCTTGCTTAGCTGCGACCGATGACGGACGCTTGGTATATCCGAGTGCGCGGAATCCTGCGGCGATGGCGCCCGACGTGGTGACAACGACATCGTGTCCCGCATCCTTTATGTCGGCAATCTGTCTTACAATCTCGCCGATCTTAACACGGTCGGCGTCCCCCGTCTCGTTGGTGAGAGAGCTCGTGCCGATCTTGACAACAAACAGTTTTTTATTCATGCAAATCTCTTTCAAAGCCTCGGCGGCAGTTGCTGTGCCGAGGTATTTTCTATATTCTACTACGCAGCGGTTTAAAAGTCAACCG
>CAKSEM010000064.1 GCA_934446485.1 uncultured Eubacteriales bacterium
TAACTGGATCTCACCCAAGGCTACTCTCGATAATTTTTTGCGCCTCGGTGTAACATATCATTGACAAACCTACAGTTCGGTAAATAAATTCTCGTGCGTAAAGAATGATAATCGCCCGCAATATCTGTTATACCGCAGGCGATCGTTTTCTTATATTCTTCCGATGCAGGCAAATGTATCGTCAAAAGTTATCTCACGATTTATCGAATCCATATAGATTATCTTATGACGGGTCTTGTCAAAGGCATAGAACTTGTCATCTGTTATGACGGGGGCGGGTATTATCCTGAATTCAAACGCATAAGGTACAGTCAATACCGCGGGAGCCGCAACATCAAACAGAACTCTCCACCAACCGTTCACATAGAAAGGTTCATCTGCAAACTGATCGGGAAGCGTATCGCGGAAGAATACCGATGCCGCAGAATCTCCGGGGAGGTAGCGATTCAAATCGTCACGGACGATCTCAAGAACCATGGTTCCGTGATCGTATGCGGGCAGAAGGACGAGCGGGATATCGAGCCCCAGAAGAAGCTGACCTGCGCTGTAATCCATCTCGAGGTTGCATTCACCATCAAGTCCCTCTTTGCGGTCGAAACAGTTGCAGCCGAGCCATATCACACACATATTGTCTTTGATCGTCGGATCCATGAGGCATGCGGAAACAATATTCGTGCAGCAGCCTGTGGACAGCACATACACGATCTCATCGGATTCGCGAACGGTCTTTATTATGTTCTGCGCAGCAGGGCTGTCCACCGGACCGTTGTTCTCATCAAACATTATAGGTCTCGTTGCGCCGCGATAGTGCGGTATGTCCATTCGCCCGCACACCGTGAGTACTCGCTCGATCTCACGGTAGCTTGCTTCCATACCGGCAACATAATCTCCCGTCGCACCCTTGCCGAAGGTCGCAGCATTGACAGACAGCAGATCGATCTTGTCAGAGCCGATACAGTGCGCCAGCGCATACTGGTCATCCATCTCAATTCCCATGTCGGCATCCAAAATCGCTTTTTTAACCCTGTCAGTGCGGATATCGTCAAGTATCTGTTCAATAGTCATTCGGTTGATTCCTCCCAATTTTCCTTATGTGTCGAAGTCCGTTCAAACGGAGACTGATCGATAGATTATATATTATCAGAAAAACGCCGCAAAGTCAACGGAAAGTTATGTACGCAGCATAGTTTATCATCTGCGTTACGGTGCACACGGCATCAATGTCCGCGAAGGAGCCACACCTGCATCTCACACTCCCCTCGATTGGCAAAGGCAAAGTACGGAATGAGCGTCAACGGTATATCCTCGTAATCATTCGACACCGTGCTGTAAAGCTCATCCGTTTTCGGTGGGCGGTGTGAGCCTCGTTTTCAGCGAAGGGAGCAAAAACTCACTCTCACATACGGAAAACTCAGAATCTGTGTCCAGTACGATGCTTTTGACATCATCCCCGTTGTCGATACCTTCGGCGCAATAGACTACAGGCCCGCGCATAACGGCAACTCTCCCCGCATCCGCGTGCACACGGCGGTTTGCGGCAACTAATCTGACGCTCATATCAAATATAAGCTCTATCTCACACTCGCCGAATAGCTCGATATATGCATATCCGTTTCTCATTTCATATTTGCGCTTTACGGAGAATTCGGCGCACCATCCGGGAATTCGAAACGCTATGTACTTTCTGTCCGCCTTGCATCTGACCTTCACCCTGCCATCGGTAGGATAGTCCGTCACTTGCGATATCTCAATCCCGTCAGCTGCGGCATCTGAACTCACATACTGATGGACATATACCGCATCATTGTCGATGCCGTATATGTATCCTCCGAGCGACGCCACGAATCTGAGTATGTTCGGCGGGCAGCACGAGCAGTCGAAAATTTCGGAGCGTTGAGTTTTCGGATACCGCTCCTTCTGATTCGTTGACACATTGACACAGTTAAATTCGGGATCTGTTTCGAGCGGATTTTCATAGAAAAATGATGTCCCGTCCATAGATACACCCGACAGCGCACCGTTGTAGATCGCCCTCTCCACGGCATCGGCATATCTTGAATCCGCACCGAACCTCAGCATACGCTGTGCAAACATAGCCAGCGCAATCGCAGCACAGGTCTCCGCATATGCCGTCCTGTTCGGAAGATCATAGTCCACCGTAAAGGCCTCACCTATGCGCGTCGAGCCGACACCGCCCGTTATGTACATCCGTTTATTCACTATATTGTCAAAGTATCTCTCGCAGGCACGCCTCAGCCCATCGTCGCCGTACTCCGCTGCAACATCTACGGCACCGCACAGAAGATAGAGTGCTCGCACACAGTGCCCTTCGGCACTTGTGCGATCGCGGATCGGCATCTCATCCTGATTGCTGAGCTCATTAGCCCATTCAAGATAATACACATCATTTTCCGGATGCTTTCCGTGCTCATCTATAAAGTATTTCGCAAGAGACGCATATCTGCGCTCCCCGGTTGCCTTATAAAGGCGCATCAGCGCAAGCTCGATCTCCGGGTGTCCGGGAGTCGAAAAGCCCGCAAGTCCCTCATTTCTGAATACACGCTCAATATAATCCGCATACTTGCACATGGCTTTTAGAAACCTGTCCTTCCCTGTTGCCTCAAAGTATGCAACGGCAGCCTCAAACAGATGACCTGCACAGTATAGTTCATGACATCCGCGGTTGCAGAACCTCTCATTCTGCTCAGTTACAAGATAATGGCTGTTAAAATACCCATCGTCATCGCTGTTCTCTATGATGTCATCTATCGCCGATTCGATCTCTGCGCGAATCTCATCGTCATTTGAAAACTTCAGGATATACGACGCACCTTCAAGCCACTTGGCAACATCGGAATCCCAGAATATGTGCGGCATATCCGGATCTCCGTTCTTCCATCTGCACTTCAGAGCTTCAAATCTGTGCGCTGCAGAAAAACGCTCATAGACTGCCGGCAGTGTTGCCGTACGGTTGGATCATCTGTCTTGTGCCTATGTACCCATTTCCGATCCTGACGTCTGAATAAGCGATACTTTTCATATCGATAAACTCCCCTATTCCGAATTCCTGTTACATAACGATCATATAGCCATGTAAGGTCGCAGAATCCCCGTCTGTGAGAGGTAACGCGGCAATCGGGAACGTGTTTCGTCTGATCGCCACACTCTGCCGGCGCTGTATCAAGCTCTCCGCTCGAAGGCGGGTATCCGCGGAAACGAACTGTTTATAGTATCCTTGTCATGCCGTGATATACCGTGCCGAACCGCCGCAGGCATGAATTGCAGCACGGCTCACACCGAAATGCGTCAAGCCTCATACCCCCGACAGCTCTCACCGTCGTGCCCCGTGAGACATACCTGCGCTATCTCACCCACCTTGCTGCCGCACACATCAAATTTAACCTCAACGTAGTGCTCGCTGTGGCCAAGTGCTATGCCGTCCGATACAGTCTCGATCAATACGCGTATCGGTTCTTCCGTATGAGACCCGACATATGTATCAAGCATCTCACGCTTGATCTCCGACTGCACATCCGAAAGATATTTCAGACGGTCGCGCTTGATCTGCTGCGGAACCTGATCCGCCATCTGCGCAGCTTCTGTTCCGTCACGCTTGGAGTACGGAAAGATATGCAAGTGCAGAAAACGCTCTCTCCGCACGAAATTGACAGTCTCAGCAAACTCAAATTCGCTCTCGCCCGGAAATCCGGTTATAACATCCGCGCTGAAGGTCGCATCCGGCATGGCAGCTCGCACACGCGCCATACCGTCGGACAGCATTTCGGCACTGTATCTGCGCCTCATTCGATTTAAGACAGACGTCGAACCACTCTGGACCGACAGATGAAAGTGCGGCAAAAGCGGGCTGATGTGTGAGATCCTCTCAACGAACCTGTCATTCATCACGGTCGGCTCAAGAGATGCAAGTCCTATTCTTTCAAAGCCGAGATCGGCAAGTGATTCTATTACCTTGGCAAGCGACTCTCCGAAGTATTCGTCCCGCCTGTCAAAATCCGATCCGTACGCCGCAGTTTCTATCCCGGTCAGTATCACCTCGCGGCAGCCGCCGCGATGGAGAGCCTGCCCCTCTGTGATTATATCGGACAGCGCTTTTGAGTGTACATGTCCGCGCGCGCGCGGTATAATACAATAGGAACAGCGGTTGTTGCAGCCGTCTTCAATCTTAATATACGAGCGGGTTCTCTGCGGAGTACACAGAATCATCTCCCCGCCGGCTTCCGGCAGTTCGGATATATCCTCACCGTTCAGCAGACACATCACCGCATCGGGAACGAGAGATTTTCGTCTGTTGCCTATAACACAGGTTACACCCTGGATCTTATTCACCGCATCCGATCCGGTCTCAGCATAGCATCCGGTTACAACGATGGGAGCCCCGGGGCTCACTGCCGCGGCACGGCGGATCATCTGGCGTGACTTGCGGTCACTCTCTCCCGTAACAGTGCATGTGTTTATGACTGTAATATCCGCCGTAGTACCGAACGGCACCACAGTCACACCGCGGGCGCGCAGCTTTTCAGATATCACATCGGTTTCATACTGATTTACGCGGCAGCCGAGCGTGACGAGTGCCGCAGTTCTTATATACTCTGCCAAAATTCCTACCTCAATGCTTTATTCCACATTATTGTACCATCAGCTCATCAAAAAGTAAATATACGGCGGCAAAAAAACGCGGCGGAAGCTCTGTAATAAGGCTCCGCCGCATCCGATCGGTTATTCAAGCTCGAACGCTCCGGTATATAGACTGTAATACTGTCCTCGTTTGGCAATCAGTTCATCGTGGCTGCCGCGCTCTATGATCTGCCCGTGATCGAGTACGATTATCACGTCAGAGTTTTTAACGGTCGACAGCCTGTGTGCAATAACGAACACCGTGCGGCCGCGCATCAGGGCATCCATTCCGCGCTGCACTATCGCCTCGGTACGTGTATCTATCGAAGAGGTCGCCTCGTCAAGTATCATGACCGGCGGATCTGCCACAGCTGCACGCGCTATCGACAGCAGCTGACGCTGCCCCTGCGAAAGGTTCGCACCGTTTTCGGTAAGCATGGTCGAATATCCCTCGGGAAGGCGTGATATAAAGTCATCCGCGCCTGCAAGGTGTGATGCCGCATAGCACTCCTCATCGGTCGCATCGAGCTTTCCGTAACGGATATTCTCCATAACCGTACCCGTAAACAGATTCGTATCCTGCAAGACTATACCGAGTGCATGACGCAGATCGCTCTTCCGTATCTTGTTTACATTTATTCCGTCATATCGGATCTTGCCGTCAGCTATATCGTAAAAACGGTTCAGAAGATTCGTGACCGTTGTCTTGCCGGCTCCCGTCGCACCGACAAATGCAACCTTCTGACCGGGCTTTGCGTAAAGAGACACATCGGACAGAACACGCTTTCCCTCGACGTACTCAAAGTCCACGTGATCGAGCACTACATCCCCCATCAGCGGAGTGTATGTCACGCTTCCGTCGGAATGCGGATGGCACCATGCCCACGTGTCCGTACGCTCGTCGCACTTTGTGACGACACCGTTCTCGCACCTTGCATTCACAAGTGTCACGTAACCGTCGTCCTCCTCAGGCTCCTCGTCGAGCAGACCGAAAATACGCTCGGCACCCGCAATACCCATAACCACCGAGTTTATCTGATGCGACACCTGGCTGATGTTTCCCGCGAACTGCTTCGTCATATTTAGGAAAGGCACAACGATGCTGATGCCGATCGGCATACCCGACAGTGAAACATTCGGTATCCCCGTTACTATGAAGAGGCCTCCGGCAATTGCAACTATAACGTAAAGTATGTTGCCGATGTTATTGAGTATCGGTCCCAGGATATTAGCGTATATATTTGCCTTCTCCGATTCGGCGCAGAGGCGGTCGTTTATCCTGTCGAACGCCGCTTCGCTTGCCTCTTCATGGCAAAACACCTTTATGACCTTCTGCCCGTTCATCATCTCCTCGGCAAAGCCCTCAGTCTCTCCGATGGCACGCTGCTGCCTGACGAAATATTTCGCCGAGCCGCCGCCGACACGCTTAGTCACAACGAACATAACGGCAACTCCCGCGAGCACGACGAGCGTCATCCAAACGCAGAAGTATATCATGATTCCGAAAACCGTCAGAACCGTGATAAGCGACATCAGAAGCTGAGGCATGCTCTGTGATATCAGCTGGCGAAGCGTATCGATGTCGTTGGTATAAATACTCATCACGTCGCCGTGATTGTGAGTATCAAAGAATTTGACCGGCAAGGTCTCCATCCGGTCGAACATCTTGACTCTCAGTTTTTTGAGCGTCCCCTGCGTAATCGTCGCCATAATCTGATTGAAGGCGACGGATGCCGCAAGAGAGGCAACATACAGCACAACGAGGATAAGAACCAGGCGGAATATCGCCCCCGACACGTCCCCCCAAGCGCTTCCGCCTTCTACGCAGTCCTCGATAACGGCTATGACCTTCTGCATGAACAGGGACGGCACGGCGCCGACGGCGGCACTGAAAATTATACAGAAGAGCGCCAGAGGAACGAGCACCGGATAAAACGAACAGATCGTACCTATAAGACGTCCGACCGTGCCGCGGCGCGCTCTCTTCTTCTCAGTCTTCAAGATCATCACCCGCCTTATTCTGTGAAGTATAGATTTCGCGGTATATATCCGAGCAGGAGAGAAGCTCGGTATGCGTGCCTACCGCAGATATATGTCCTCCGTCCATAACTACGATCCTGTCGGCATCTTCAATCGATGCCGTGCGCTGAGCTATGATTATCTTCGTAGTCTCCGGAATATACTCTCGCATTGCACGGCGTATTCCGGCATCTGTGCGTGTATCTACCGCACTGGTCGAATCGTCCATGATCAGCACACGCGGGCGCTTCAGGAGTGCTCTTGCAATGCAGAGGCGCTGCTTCTGACCGCCGGAAAAGTTAGCTCCTCCCTGCTCAACCCTTGAGTCGTACCCTTCGGGGAGCGTCGATATGAACTCATCCGCGTGAGCCATCCGGCATACGCGGTCTAAATCCTCATCCGCAGCATCGGGATCTCCCCACTTGAGGTTTTCGCGGATCGTTCCGGAAAACAGAACGTTCTTCTGCAGCACGAGCGCGACGCTGTTGCGGAGAGATGCAAGATCGTATTCGCGCACATCATGTCCGCCCACCGATACCGTCCCCGATGTTGCGTCGTAAAGGCGCGGTATCAGCTGGATGAGTGTCGATTTTGATGAGCCCGTCCCTCCGATTATTCCTATGGTTTCGCCGGAAGCAATGTGCAGAGAGATGTCTTCAAGAGCCATACGCTCCGCCGTCTCGGAATAACGAAAGCTGACGTGATCGAACATTATCTCGCCGTTATCCACGCATTCGAGCGCGCCGTCCGGCGACGCAAGCGTCGGGCGCTCCTCAAGCACCTCGGCTATACGTCTTGCGGATTCGAGCGAGATCGTTATCATAACGAATATCATAGAGAGCATCATAAGGCTGCTGAGCATCATAAAGCTGTACGTCAGAAGCGCCGACATCTGTCCGACGTTAAGATCTGTCGAATTTGTAGTTATGACTATGTACGATCCGGCAGTCAAAACGAACACCATGACGGCATACATACAGAACTGCATGAGCGGCTGATTGAAGGCGAGAATGCGCTCCGCA
>CAKSEM010000065.1 GCA_934446485.1 uncultured Eubacteriales bacterium
TCTCGGCACCGCCTGCTATGTCAAGGGCTCCGGGCTCCTCATGGAGAAGCTCGAGTCGCTGCTCGGCATCGGAAGCGGTTCGATCACGGACGATTTCAAGTTCAGCCTTGACGCTACGCGCTGCATCGGCGCTTGCGGACTTGCTCCCGTTCTGACTGTGGGCGAGGACGTGTACGGCAGACTTGAGCCGGATCAGCTTGAGGGTATACTTGCAAAATATTGATTCACGGGCAGCGCATCGGCTGTCAATCTGAAACGAAAGGTGATTCGGCATGCGTCGAATCGGAGCTGAAGATGAAGATCGACCGTATAAAAGAACTGCTCGAAGCGGAGCTCCTCTGCGGAGAGGATATGCTCGACACCGAGGTGTATTCGGCGTGCTGCAGTGACATGATGAGCGACGTTCTCGCGTTTGTGAAGGACCAGGGAGTTCTCCTTACGGGACTCGTGAATGCGCAGGTCATCCGCACTGCGAGCATGATGGACATGGTCTGCATCGTGTTCGTGCGAAACAAGACTCCGAGCGCTGAGATGGTAGAGCTTGCACGCGAGTGCGGGATCGTTATCATGAAGAGCGCATACCGTGCCTATGAGGCGTGCGGTGCACTGTATTCGGCAGGGCTCGGCTCCCGCACGGAGGATTCTGATGCCTGAATGTCTGACTTTTCACTTCGACGTGGACGGTGAAAACTTTTCCTCGGCCGGGGAAGCGTCCGTCCGTGTAAAGAAGAAGCTGCGGCAGCTCGGACTGCCGCCGGATGTCATCCGCCGCGTCTCTATTGCGATGTATGAGGGCGAAATAAATATGGTGATACACGCCGACGGCGGCACGGCTGACGTGAGCGTTACGGACGACGAGGTCATCATTACTCTTGCGGATCACGGTCCGGGAATACCCGATGTCGGACTTGCAATGCAGGAGGGGTACTCTACGGCGCGCGACAACATACGTGCGCTCGGCTTCGGTGCCGGAATGGGGCTTCCCAACATGAAGAAGTACACCGATGAGATGCAGATCGACACCGAGCTCGGCGTCGGAACGACCATCACGATGAAGGTCAGACACAAAGAGTGTGTAACTTGACATAAGATCGTCTGAGAGGTGAACCATGAAGGACTACAGACATTCGGTTTCACTTGATATCAGCAAATGCAGGGGCTGTACGACGTGCCTTAAGCGATGCCCGACTGAGGCGATACGTATAAGGGACGGACACGCGAAGATCAATTCATCAAGGTGCATCGATTGCGGAGAGTGCATCAAGGTCTGTCCGTACAAGGCAAAGCGTGCGACGCACGATTTGCTCTGCGCGATGGATGACTTTAAATACACCGTGGCGCTTCCGGCTCCGGCGCTTTACGGACAGTTTGACAATATGACGAGCATCGACTACATAATTGACGGTCTGTACCGTCTCGGATTTGACGATGTGTACGAGGTCGCGTGCGCTGCCGAGATAGTTTCGGCATATACGAGGCTCTACCTCGGCGGAGATGACATAAAAAAGCCCGTCATAAGCTCTGCCTGTCCCGTAATAACACGGATGATCGCAATGAACTTCCCATATCTCAGGGAAAACATAATCCCTCTCCTGCCACCGGCAGAGGTCGCAGCACGGCTGGCGCGCGAACGCGCGCTTGATGCACACCCGGAGCTGTTGCCGGATGACATCGGCATATTCTTCATATCGCCGTGTCCCGCAAAGGTGAGTTACGTTAAGAACGGATTCGCCGGAGAGAGAAACAATATCGATCGCGTCGTTTCGGTGAGAGACGTTTACTTTCGGCTGCTCGATGTCATGAAGCATGAGAATGTGCCGGAGAGGACGGCATCCTCCGGAATGATAGGGATCGGTTGGGCGGCAACAGGCGGAGAATCATCCGCCGTGTTCAACGACCGATACCTTGCTGCGGATGGGATCGAAAACTGCATACGTGTGCTTGAGCAGATAGACAATGAAGACTTTACCGATCTCGACTTTATCGAGCTAAATGCCTGTTCCGGCGGATGTGTCGGCGGGGCAATGACGGTGGCTAATGCATATATTGCGAAGGCGCGCCTCCAAACGCTCAAGCGATACCTTCCGGTATCTCCGAACCGTCCGGACGGCAGTGCGATACCGCAGGACGACCGTTCCGATGAGACTCCGGAGTACGATACCGGGACCCAGCTCTCCGAAGACCGTGCCGAAGCAATGCGGATGATGAGCGATATCGAGAGCATCACCGAGGAGCTTCCGGGTCTCGATTGCGGGTCTTGCGGCGCACCAACGTGCGCGGCATTTGCGGAAGATATAGTCAAAAATGAAACGTGCGCGGATGAGTGCACCATCATAATGCGTCAGCTGTTTCACGAGAGCCTCGATCTGAGGAAGGCCGAGCAGAAGCTGAAGGTCGGAATCAGACTGCGGGGCGAGACGGCGGACGGCGTCATGGAAGATGAACATGATGACATCCATGCACCGGACAGAGCTGACGCGGGACGGAGCTGATGCTATGAGAACTGATACTGCGCTCTGTGCGCTTTCGCTGCGCCGTGCTGCCGGCGAGATACCGTCGGAGTACACCGGAGTGTATGCCGGAGATCTTCTCAGTCGGGCGATGAACCATGTGCATGAGGGGGATATCTGGATCACGATCATGAGTAACATCAATGTGATCGCTGTGGCGAGCCTTACAGAGGCTGCCTGTGTGATCCTCGCCGAGGGGGTTACGATGGAGCCTCCGGTGCTTGCGGCGGCAGAGGAACGCGGAGTGTGCGTACTCATGTCCGATTTTACGGTGTATGAGCTGTGCCGCGGGCTGTCCGCACTTGAGGAAACGCCGTGACGCGCTACTTTTATGACCTCCATGTGCACTCATGCCTGTCTCCGTGTGCCGATGACGATATGACACCGGCGAATATCGCGGGTATGGCAACTGTTCAGGGGTTGGGGATCGTGGCGCTGACAGATCACAACACTTCGGCAAACTGCCCGGCGTTCTTCTTCCATGCTGCCCGGTACGGTATAGTACCGATTGCGGGAATGGAGCTCACTACCTCGGAGGAGATCCATGCAGTGTGCCTCTTTCCGACGCTTGACAGTGCCATGGAGTTCAATCGGATCGTGTCGGATCAGCGTGTCAGGGTGAAAAACCGACCGGAGATATTCGGGAGACAGCTAATTATGGACTGTGATGATGAGGTTGTGTCCGAAGAGGAAGATCTTCTCATAAACGCTACGGAGATGGATCTTGAATGTGCATACGACACGGTCACATCTCTCGGAGGAGTGTGTTATCCGGCACATATCGACCGAGAATCCGGCGGAATCATATCTATGCTCGGCACGTTTCCGGAATCGCCCGACTACACATCGTTTGAGTTGAATGATGCTGCGTCCCTTGCGGCTCACCTTGAACGCTATCCGGCGCTTAGAAAAATGCGGCACGTAGTCTCTTCCGATGCGCACAATCTGTGGAGCATGCGTGAGGCAGATGCCGCAGTCGAGCTTGACGACGATCTGTGCAGCTCGCAGCGTGTCAGAGAGGCGCTGATTGCGTACCTCCGCGGAGAGTGAAGGCGGGCAGAATACGGTGGAAAGTGCCGCTTGACGGAGGTTTTTTCAGTGGAAGAATTTTCACTCTATGTGCTCGATATTACGATGAACTCGGTCAGGGCGGGTGCAACGGAAATCGGTGTGTCACTTGAAGAGAAGGGAGATATACTCACCTTTACTGTGACAGATAACGGCTGCGGAATGACACCGGAGCAGGTCGCACACCTCACGGATCCGTTCTTTACGACACGTAAGACACGAAGCGTCGGACTCGGCGTGCCGTTCTTGCGGATGCTGTCCGAGGGAACGGGCGGAGAGATCCTGATAGAATCGCGTTCTGTCTCGGAATATCCGGATTCGCACGGTACGACACTCAGAGCTACGTTTGGACTCAGACATATTGATATGATCCCGCTCGGCGACATGACAGGAACTGTGGTAACTCTGATACAGGGCAGTCCGGATATAGACTTTACATACGTTCATACAACTCCGCGCGGAACCGTTAGGCTCTCGTGCAGTGAGATCCGTCGGGTGCTCGGAGACGGCATACCGCTCTCATCTCCCGAGATTCTTGCGTGGATACGCGATTACCTCCGCGAGGGATATGCGGAGATATCATAATACTTACATTAATTACTTTAATTAAATACGAAGCAAAGAAAGGAATACCATAATGAAATCTCTTGAAGAACTTATGGCGATTAAGGAAAAGATGCAGGATAAGGTCGCTCTGCGCCACGCATCGGACGAAGTCCGCATAGTGGTCGGCATGGCTACCTGCGGTATCGCAGCGGGCGCACGCCCGGTGCTGAGTGCCTTCGTTGACGGCATCGCCGAGGCGGGACTCGCTTCGAAGGTCACGGTGACCCAGACCGGCTGTATCGGCATCTGCCAATATGAGCCTGTAGTTGAGGTCTTTGAGAAGGGACACGACAAGGTCACGTATGTGAAGATGACACCGGAGCGTGCGAAGGAAGTCATCGAGCGTCACATTAAGGGTGGTACACCCGTTGCCGAGTACACGATCGGCAACGCAAAAATATGAGCGGAGGAGGAAATAGGCTATGTTTCGTATACATGCACTGATATGCGGCGGTACGGGCTGTACCTCCTCTGGAAGTATGACCGTCAAGGAAGCGCTTGAACGCGAGATTCACGCACGCGGACTTGATGAGGAGGTCAAGATCGTCCAGACAGGATGTTTCGGTCTTTGCGCTCTCGGTCCGATCATGATCATCTATCCTGAGGGAACATTCTACAGCATGGTAAAGGCTGAGGATATTCCCGAGATCGTTGAGGAGCATTTCCTCAAGGGCCGCCCTGTTGAGCGTCTCGTTTACAACGAGGCGGCGAAGGATCATCCGGCAGAGGCGGTCGCATCTCTTTCGGATACGGCATTCTACAAGAAGCAGAAGAGAGTTGCGCTCCGCAACTGCGGCGTTATAAACCCCGAAAATATTGATGAGTACATCGCGATGGACGGCTACTTTGCTCTCGCAAAGGTGCTCCGCGAGATGACCCCAGAGGATGTTATCAAGACTATTCTCGATTCCGGACTCCGCGGACGCGGCGGCGGCGGATTCCCGACCGGCAGAAAGTGGCAGTTCGCACGCGGAAGTGTTTCCGATAAGAAGTATGTCGTATGTAACGCCGACGAGGGTGACCCGGGAGCGTTTATGGACCGTTCAGTGCTTGAGGGCGATCCGCACGCAGTCCTTGAGGCTATGGCGATTGCCGGATATGCAATCGGAGCGGACGAAGGATGGATCTACGTTCGTGCTGAGTACCCGATAGCAGTAAGACGCCTCCAGATCGCAATCGATCAGGCCAGAGAGTACGGAATGCTGGGACAGGGCATCTTCGGTACTGACTTTAACTTTGACATTCACATCCGTCTCGGTGCAGGTGCATTCGTTTGCGGTGAGGAGACGGCGCTGCTTACCTCGATAGAGGGTAACCGCGGTGAGCCGAGGCCCCGTCCGCCGTTCCCGGCAGTTAAGGGGCTTTGGGGTAAGCCGACCATTATAAACAATGTTGAGACATATGCAAATATTGCACAGATCATCCTGAAGGGCGCGGAATGGTTCGCTTCCATGGGCACCGAGACCTCAAAGGGAACCAAGGTATTTGCGCTTGGCGGAAAGATCAAGAACACCGGACTCGTTGAGATCCCGATGGGTACTACACTTCGCGAGATCATCGAGGAGATCGGCGGCGGCGTACCGAACGGAAAGAAGTTCAAGGCGGCGCAGACCGGCGGTCCGTCCGGCGGATGCATTCCCGCATCGCTCATCGATACTCCGATCGACTACGATAACCTCATAAAGATCGGCTCCATGATGGGTTCAGGCGGACTTATCGTAATGGATGAGGATACCTGCATGGTTGACCTTGCAAAGTTCTTCCTCGAATTTACGGTCGATGAGTCCTGCGGTAAGTGCGCACCGTGCCGTATAGGAACGGTACGTCTCCTTGAGATACTTGAAAAGATCACATCCGGCAAAGGTGAGATGGAGGATCTTGATAAGCTTGAGGAGCTTGCAAACTACATAAAGAGTGCGTCCCTCTGCGGACTCGGTCAGACTGCACCGAACCCCGTGCTCTCGACTCTCCGCTATTTCAGAGATGAGTATATCGCTCACATCAGGGATAAGAAGTGTCCGGCGGGCGTATGTAAGAAGCTCCTTTCATACGAGATCGACCCGGAGAAGTGCCGCGGCTGTACACTCTGCGCACGTCAGTGCCCGGCGGGTGCCATTATCGGTAAGGTCAAGGAAGCGCACACGATCGATCCGGAGAAGTGCGTGAAGTGCGGCGCTTGCATGGAGAAGTGCAAGTTCGGCGCAATCTCTAAGAAATAAGGAAGGTGCGACATAACGATGGATATGATTAACGTAAAGATAAACGGCGCGGATTATTCCGTCCCCGCCGGTATTACGGTGCTTGAAGCGGCAAGATATGCCGGAATCGAGATCCCGACGCTCTGCTACCTCAAGGACATAAACGAGATCGGCGCCTGCCGCCTCTGCCTCGTTGAGGTCAAGGGTGCAAGAGGGCTCGTTACCTCCTGCGTCTACCCCGTAAACGACGGAATGGAGATATTCACTAATACCGAAAAGGTGAGAGAAGCGCGCCGCATGAACATTGAGCTCGTGCTTTCTGCGCACAAGAAAAAGTGCCTCTCCTGCATCCGTTCGACCAACTGTGAACTTCAGAAGCTCGCGCGCGATTTCGGCGCAGATGAGGACTTCTTCCGCAGCGATGACCGCCCGGAGCGTCCTCTCGATACATCCTCGCCGTCGATCATTCGCGACAACAACAAGTGCATTCTCTGCCGCCGCTGCGTTGCAGCGTGCAACAAGCTCCAGGGGATCGGTGCAATCGGCCCACAGAACCGCGGCTACGATACAGAGATCGGTTCACAGTTTGATCTGCCGCTTGCCGAAACGTCCTGCATAAACTGCGGACAGTGTATAGTTGCATGTCCCGTCGGTGCTCTCTATGAGCACGACGATACCGACCGCATCATGGAAGCGATCAATGATCCCACGAAGCACGTTGCTATCTGCTGCGCACCGTCTGTCAGAGCGACGATCGGTGAATGCTTCGGCATGGCTCCCGGTACCGATGCGGAGGGCAAGATGATCGCCGCTCTGAAGCGGCTCGGCTTCGACGGTGTCTACGATATGAACTTCACGGCTGACCTCACCATTATGGAGGAGGCTACCGAGTTCCTCGGACGCGTGAAGAACGGCGGAGCGCTTCCGCTTATTACATCGTGCTCGCCCGGATGGGTCAAGTACTGTGAGCACTACTTCCCTGAAATGACTGAGAATCTTTCAACCTGCAAATCGCCGCAGCAGATGTTCGGCGCAGTATATAAGACATACTTCGCTGAGAAGATGGGTATAGATCCGAAGGATATCGTATTCGTTTCGGCGATCCCCTGCACGGCTAAGAAGTTTGAGGTCGGACGTGACGGTCAGGACGTAAACGGTATGCCTGGCGTTGATATTGCAGTTACGACCCGTGAACTCGGACGCATGATCGATGCAGCGGGAATCGATTTCCTGTCGCTCGACGATGAAAAGTTCGACACTCCGATCGACATC
>CAKSEM010000066.1 GCA_934446485.1 uncultured Eubacteriales bacterium
TGGTTACATTTGAAGCGGCAGTCGGCGGCAAACGTACGGTATATGCCGGAGGTTCGGCATCGGAGGGGGACGTCAGCATTTTTGATGCGCTGTTCCGTTCGGATGTTGCCGTGTTCGGATCGCATCCCCCTGCATACAAGGTACCGCTTAACGCAGCGGCGGGAGGCTCCGCTGTATTTACAAAGACTGCCGCAGATTCGGGGTATCTGACGGACGTCACAGTGGGCGGCGCGGCGTATCGGCTCGAAGGAGACGATGTATATAATACCGGGCGCTACAGAAAAAGCCGATCCTGAACAAATTCAGGCAAAATTGTTGACACCGAGCTGATTTTGTGGTATCATAGAAAGCGAACGGTCACATGAACCGTCTCTCTGCCGCTGAAAATCATATAACGGCGGTCTGAAGTCCATAGGGAGGTAAAATTATGGAAAAAATCATGAATTCTTATGAAACGCTCTTTGTGATCTCTCCGGAGCTCAGCGAGGACGACACGAAGGCGCTCATCGAGAAGTTCACGGCGCTCATTTCGGAGCACGGCGAGCTCGGTGAGATTGACGAGTGGGGTCGCCGCAGACTGGCATATCCCATCAATTACAAGACTGAGGGATACTATGTTCTCGTGAATTTCAAGAGCACGTCGGATTTCCCGTCAGAGCTTGAGAGAATCTACAACATAACGGACGGAATCCTCAGATCCATCGTCGTCCGTCACTGACGGAAGTCAAAGAAGGAGCAGCAGGTTATGGCTAATTTTAATTTCAATAAGGTAATCTTAGGCGGCAGACTTACTGCCGATCCGGAGCTTAAGACAACTCCATCCGGCATACCTGTGACATCGTTCACGATCGCTGTGAACAGAAGATATTCAAAGGCGAACGGTGAGGAGCAGCAGGCTGACTTTATCAACGCTACCGCGTGGAGACAGACCGCTGAGTTTATCACCCGTTACTTCCGCCGTGCAAGCTCTATCTGCGTCGTCGGTTCGATTCAGACGAGATCGTGGACCGATCAGCAGGGTAACAAGAGATATGCAACCGAAGTTGTCGTTGACGAAGCAATGTTCGTCGATGCCAAGAGCGAGAGCCCCGTTGCCGCACAGCATTCGGTGCCTCAGTCTCAGGGCGCATCATATATGCCTGAGGGCTACACCTCCTACGGTGATCAGCAGCCGTCGCAGGCAATGGGCAGCGGAGCGGCTCCCAAGTTTGAGGAGATCACGGATGACGATGAGCTCCCGTTCTGAGCCCGCACCGATAACGTTTCAGAAAGGATATAATTGATATGGAAAACGAAGTTATGGAAAATGAAGCAGTAGCTACTGCTCCTGCAGCTGCCGAAGCAGCTCCGGCAGCAAGAACGGAAAGAAGCGAGAGACCGGCAAGACCGGCTCAGAGGAACAACCGCAGAAGAAAGAAAGTCTGCGCATTCTGCGCTGACAAGGTAGAGTATATCGATTACAAGGATACCGTTCGCCTCAGAAAGTACGTTTCAGAGCGCGCGAAGATCCTCCCTCGCCGTATATCCGGCACCTGCGCTAAGCATCAGCGTGAGCTGACGCTTGCTATCAAGAGAGCACGTCATATGGCTCTCATGCCGTACATCAGCGACTGATTTCGGAAACCTTATAGAAATGCAAAAGCTCCGTCCTGCGCGAATCGCGCGGACGGAGTTTTTTCTATGCCTTTGAGAGCATCTTTGCGGAGTGTTTCCGCCGAAGAGCATTTAATATACTACGGCGTTGCTTGCGGTAAAGCACTCCGGTGAATTTTTCTTCATCCGGATACAGACAAATCGGATCTCGGAATCATCCGCTGTGAAGAACTGCCGCTTTGCGGCAGGGGCGAACCTAAGTCAATCGACGCTGCTTAATTATGCGTCTTCACCATCGATGACCGCCCGACCTTTGCCGGAGAGGATCCCGTATATTTCTTCGTTGTTCTTGTGAGAATGTACGAACGGAACGCTTGCGCCTGCCGGAAGCCGGTTTATGCTCACTTCCGCACCGATCGTTGCGTGGATAGACGCAAACGAATATGAGAGCGGGCCCGATGTTCAACATTTACCATGTGAGTCCGCATGAAACGCAGAATCCGGACGAATTTGTGAAGGAAGCCCCTGCTATCCCGTGAGAAAGAAATGATGTCCGAGGAGGAGAGAACGGGCGGTGCAGCCTTGCGAAACGCAGTGATGCACTGCTGCTGATATATACTGCATATTTGCGGGACCGTTCTGCTTCATTGATCTGTGCAAAGCAAAAACCTCCCGACGGTACGCTATCGACCGTCGGGAGGTTTTTGCCGTTTAATCCGGCATTAGAAGATCATCAGGGTTTGTGAGAGGGGTTATGTACGGAATATCTACGTTTTCGTAGCGGTTTCCGCTCATGACGGTCCTCTTGAAGCAGGTTCTGCCGCTGAAGCGGTAGCCCCAGTGTGTATCCTTGAAGAAATTGTCCTCAAGGATCATGTCTGAGCCTGCAACGCTGCCTTCCGGCATATAGATCTCAGCAAATGATTCGTCTAAGAATTCATTACGGCGCACCGTCATTCCTATGTTGATTCTGAGTCCGGGGTCGCCCTGAGCCATGGCTTGGAACTTGCTGTGTCCGTCGTTGCCGAAGCGGAAGTAATACATACCCGCTTCAATTCTGTTTTCAACGTACGATATGTTCCATGCTATCTGCCAGCTTCCGTAGATCTCTGTGCCGACCGTCTGGAACCCGCCGGCATAGTACATGAGGTTCCCCTGGAATATCGAGTCTGTCTGACCCGTGTAGAACTGGCAGTCACCGGTGTTCTTCAGTGTGTTGTCTATGATGTACCAGTGTGAGTTAAGGCGTGCACATGTGAATTCGGAGGTTTCATCCCATATATCAAAGGGACGCTCAAGAGTGAGTGCACTGCCGCGACGTTCGGTTATGTAGCGGTACTGTCCGGCGCCCGTTCCGGCGATTATCTGCACTGCTACGCGGGGCTTGAAGTACGATTCAGAAACATCGGTCATGTTGTCGAGCTCAGCCTCTTCGGGGAATATGATGTGTGTGTCGTCGGTGAATGTGATCTTTCCGTGATATTTTGTGCCTGAGTTCCAGTCACTGCTTATAGATTCTCGGTCGCCGGAGTCGGCTCCCTCGTTGAAGTAGTTGCGGGCAAGGTAGCAGTTCTCACCGTTGATGCCGAATACGAACGATCCCTTGGGAGATCCCGTGAAGGAATTGTCTTCGACAATACCGCCGTCTATCATGCAGTGGCAGCCGGTGCGCATAAGCTCGCAGTCACGGAAGAGCAGATTCTTGTAGTATCCGATTTTGAATGCATGGTTTGCACCGAGCACTGTCGTATCCCATTCAAGCTCACAGTCGGTGATCTGGAAGTTCTGGCATCGCGCGACGAACATTGCAGCGTCAAGGCTGTTGTAGTGTTCAATGTCCTCCTCTGTATACTTGCCGTACTCGCTGCTCCAGAAGCCGTTGTCGCGTGCGTACATATTGGACCATATACGGCAGTGACGGACGTACACGTTTTCTCCGTATTCATCATAGCGCGGCTTGTTGCCGACATCGAGTAACGTCGGCATGAGAGCTCCCTGGAACGTTATGTCTTCAAGTGCGCAGTTGCCGTTTCGTGATTTGAATATACATGACGGAAGGGTATCGATCGTCCAGCCGCTTCCGCTCTCGCCGCCCCAGAATACACGGACGAGATTCATGCCTTCTCCGCGGATGACGGTGTTATCGGGGATGATAAAGTTTGCGCCGGTCATGTGGTAGAAGCCGCGCGGGAAGTAGACGATACCTCCGCCGTTTTCTCCGGCGGCTTTAAGTGCGGCACGCAGTGCATCGGAGTTGTCGAAATTAACTTCGGAAGTGTATCCGGTGTGTGCGGCGACCGCGCCGTAGTCGAGCACGTTGAATACCTCGGTCGGCCATGAATCGCGGGGAGATGCACCGATTTCAACCTCAAATTTTTCAGATACGGCTGAGCCGTTTGAGTAGCGTGCGGTATACGTTCCGTACGGGATGTCATCCGGAACCGTGAAGCCGATCGAGGAGGCATCCTTGATGTCATCTGCTGTAAGCGTGAACTTTTCGCCCGATGCGGTGATCTCAAGTGTGCCGATGCGATTTCCGAGTTTCAGACATTCGCCGTTGACTCTTATCCATCCGCCGGGGGTCGCTGTTTTTCCTTCGTCTCCCTGCGACCATGCGACTACGGGCTCATTGACGGTGAGCTTGATATTTCCTCCTGTTGTTTTGAGCGTGCATTCGTATGTGAGGTCGGGTTCGAGTGATTTCGGCAGCTCAAACTTAAAGCTCGAACGGTTCTGCTGAAGCATCGTGATGTTGCTGCCGTCAATCGCAACTCCTGTAACGGCATCAAGATTTTCACCTGTTACCGTCACGATGTCGCCGGGGAGGGCAACAGTGTTTCCGTGATAAAATATGTACGGTGTTTCCTCAGATGGCGTGGGACGTTCGAGGAGCGAAGTGATGAAGCGCTGCATTATCGTTGCGACCTGTGCTCTGGTGGCATTGCCGCGCGGGTCGAGCCGACCGTCGCTTCCCTTTATTAGCCCTGCGCCGACAGCCCACGAGATTGCCTCTTCGGCATATCCGTGCACATCGCCGTGATCGCCGAAGCTCTTGATATCGGCGGGAGTTACATCATCTCCGACATTCTTCATTTCTGCAAATCTGTAGAATATCGCGGCGAGCTGCTCGCGTGTGATGGGCGATTCGGGGGCAAAGGTGGTGTCTGATGTTCCTGTGACAACGCCGTTCTGCGCTGCCCAAAGAACGGCGTCTGTATAATACTTGCCGTCGGGTACATCGCTGAATTTCCCCGTGTACGGCATATCTGACGCGCCCTCAAGGCGCCAGAGTATCGTGACGATCTGACCGCGTGTCATCTTTCCGTTCGGGTCGAATATGCTGTCTGACGTGCCGTTCATGAGTCCGCGTTCCACGGCAAAATCGACTGCCGAATAGAACCAATCGCCGCGTCCGACATCCTTGAAGTCATCGGCACTCTTGGCTCCCGCTCCTACGGCAAGGATGCCGAGCGTAAGCAGGATTATTCCAAGGGCAACGAGGCGGGTCGCGAATGACATTTTCTTCATCGTGAAATTTCCTTGTGTGCATAATATGAATTTTGCTGCATATATTATACAATTAATTGTATCTGTATGTCAGCAGGACGGATGTCGTAACTTTATCACCGTACCGTTCGCGAAAACGATCAAAGCCATCGTGTAAAAACGGTGGCTTTGGAGCGGCAGATTTGCTGATGTAATAATGTTTTGTTAAAGTTATACAGGATGACTGTCGGATGTCGAGCGCGAAGAGATCACTAATTCTGTGTAATCGAGAAAGAGCGAACCGATGCTTTCGACATCAAAAACGCATATGTTCTGCGCACGTCGAAAATCAACCTTGTCAGACTGTTTTACCGTCTACTGATACGGTTATGACGCTATAGGGAATGTCATGACCGCTCGATCGGACCGCTTCCCATGCTGCTGCTTCGAGTCCGCCGCAGCACGGTACCTCCATACGGAGGACAGTGACGCTGCGTATTCTGTTCTGTGACATGATCTCCGTTAGACGGGCAGTGTAATCCACACCGTCGAGCTTCGGGCATCCTATCAGTGTGACCCTGCCTGACATATAATCGCGGTGGATTGAGGCATACGCAAATGCAGTACAATCTGCGGCGATAAGAAGCTCTGCGCCATTGAGGCAGGCAGCAGTCGGCGGCATAAGGCGTATCTGGCACGGCCACTGTCCGAGCTGTGATTGCTCTGCCGCCTGAGGTGCGGCGGGCTTGCTGCGGTTGAACACATGAAGACTATGTCCGGGGCAAGGGCCTCGGTGTGACGGCTGTACGATAGGATCGTCGTCTGTGCTGCTGTGTGAACTGTTGGGCGCGATATCGGACCTGCGGCGTGCAGGATCCTTATCGGATGCTGCGGCAAGGTTTTCGGCAACTGCCGATTCATTATACTCCGCCGCCTCGCGGTGAGTGAATGTAATGGCGCCGGTCGGGCATGATGGCAGGCAGTCGCCGAGTCCGTCACAGTAGTCGTCACGCAAAAGCCGTGCCTTGCCGTCCACAATTCCTATCGCTCCCTCGTGGCAGGCAGCGGCACATGCTCCGCAGCCGTTACACTTGTCGCGGTCGATCTCAATTATCCGTCTTATCATTTATATACCATGCTCTCATCCTTTGTATGAAAAGAGCTCCTTTCTTTCCCGAGTCACGAGTTGTGTGGGAATTGATTCAACGCCGACATTATAGTATAATACAAATGAAAAATCGGTGGTTACTACCACAGAATCAAAATCAGTTCGAAATAATTTTGCCTGATGCCGTCGTAAGGATGTTTTGTACGGAATCCTTACCGAACGCATTTACTTCCGTGTGCTCCGTGACGGAGCACGGTTATGCTTTAGAATACATTTTGCTGCCTGCGGCAGCGGAACGGAGATATAAATGAAAATTTCAGATGTTCGCCTGTTTCGCGAAATGAACGATGACGATATATCGGATATGGCGATGCTCGGTATCATACGGGAGAGAAAATTTGAACACGGTGAAGCTGTGCTGCACGCGGGCAGCACAGTAAGTGCGCTCGGCATAGTGCTGTCGGGTGCCGTAATGATTGAAAGCTGTGATGCTTTCGGAAATCGCAGTATCCTCAGTCGGATAGGTGAAGGAGAGATATTCGCCGAATCATATGCGATATGCGGTGAGACGCTGATGGTGGACGTGATATGTGCCGAACGTGCACATGTGGCATTCTTGGAGCTGGCACCGCTCGTTTCCGATGTATGCATCGGAGAACTTGATGCCGAGCGACGCCGACACTTGCTCGTTTCGCTGCTCAGCCTTTCGTCACAAAAGAATCTGGCGCTGTCGCGCCGAATATTCTGCACATCATCGCACAGTCTGCGTTCACGCGTTATTACGTATCTTTCGGGGGAGGCGACCCGCTCCGGGTCAAGGGAATTTGAGGTGCCGTTTAACCGGCAGCAGTTGGCAGATTATCTGAGTGTGGATCGCAGTGCGCTTTCTAAGGAGCTTGGGCGTATGCGTGACGAAGGAATGATCAGGTTCAGGGGGAGAAAATTCATTCTGAATCTATGACTGCCGACGGCTTTATGGGTTTTGATGCGGTGGGATGCGGAAGCTGTCTGTATTCCGTTGCTTATTTTATTCTTTGATCTGTGCGTGATCCTTCATTCCGTTTGATTTGATAAAGAAAACCACCTGCCTGTCAGGTGGTTTAAAATAGGCTTTTGATAATGACAGATTTTCACCGCAGCTGAGGTATCTTTGCGCAAACGGAGTCGTCGCCGATGGCGACTGAGCGACTCTTTTTCTGTTGCGCGAAACTGTTGCAAGACATCTGCTTTGCACCTGTCCGGCATCTCTGCACACTCGGGAGGTGAAGGACAGTTCACGCCGCATTTGCGGAAGCGGGGTCAAAAAGTTGCAGATGTCGGAAATTTCAGGTGACTTTCATCCTGCGGTGTCAGCCGTTATTGGGTTCTGAACAAGCCCAAGCCGATAGATATGGATTACGAA
>CAKSEM010000067.1 GCA_934446485.1 uncultured Eubacteriales bacterium
GCGGCGGTATAGGTCATCCTCCAGCGCATACACTGTAAAGTGCCGCTCAGACTCATGCTCTGATGAGACGAGTATGACCCACTGCTGTTCCCCGACGAATGTATATCTGAAGCTGAGTACACCGTCGTGCGGCCTTACGCTGAGCCGTCCCTCCGCCGCATAATCGTCGGGAATATCGTCACCGACGAGCGTCCGTTCACTTTGATCGCACGGAACCAGCAGCACAGTATATTCGGCGCTGTCGTCAAAACGGGCACATCTCCCCATGGGGCAGATCGAGACAGTTTCTTCCCTGCCGCACCTCACCATGCGCGGAAACACCTTGTAGTTTCTGTCGTTGAGCATATGCAGGCTCTCCTTTGTGTTTGAGCAGAATATTTCAGTCATTGCCGCGGCTTTCTGCCGCTGTAATATCGGCATTGTACCACGAAAACGCGCCAAAGTCAACACAAATCCAAAATTATGCGTTGATTTTCTTGGGTTTGCGTGGTATAATGATCGCACAATTAAACCGTCACGGAGGTTAGACCATGCTTTCGGCTGAAAGACGCGAGATGATCACAGACATAATAATAAGTGAGGGAGCGGCGTATATATCCGACATTGCCGAGCGGTTCAACGTGTCTGGCGAAACGGTCAGGCGCGATCTCGCCGAGATCGCGAAGGACAGGCGCATCCGCAGAGTACACGGCGGCGCGGTGTACGTAAAGCGGCCGCTTCGCGAGGCTGAATATGCGGTGCGCCGTGCCAGAAATACGGATGTGAAGCGTGCGATAGGACGCCACGCGGCAAAGCTCGTCCGCGACAACGATATCATCGCCGTCGATGCGGGAACGGATGTCGAGAGCTTCATCTCCGAGCTGCGCGGACTGCACGGGCTAAAGATCATTACAAACTCACTTGAGGTCGCGCGCATACTTGCAGAGAAGCGCCACTTCGGCGAGCTTGACGCGAGCGCGGTGATGATCGGCGGCGACATCGATCACGCCACGGAATGTACCTTCGGAGCGTATGCAAGCGAAATGCTCTCCCGATTCGTCGCCGACAAGGCGTTTATCGGTACCACTGCCGTCAGCTCGGACGGCGCCTATGCATGGGAGACTTCCCACGGAGTATTCGCGCGCGGTCTTATGCAAATCGCACGCAAAAGCTATCTGCTTGCCGAGAGCGACAAACTCGGCGAGCGCAGCTTTCATCGGATATGTGCACTCTCCGACATAGATATGATAATAACCGACGATCGGCGGGAAGTGCCTGAGAATCTGCGCGAATCGTGCATCAGGGACGGCTGCCGCCTTGCGGTCGTCGCAGGAAGAGGAAACGACGACCGGTGCACAAGTGCGGGTCAGACGGAAACATCACCTGCGGTGTGCATACCGAACACGGACGGAAATGCCCGAATCTGTGATCCTGTGGAAGAGACGGGCACTGGCGGTGAGGGGGCACAGGGTGGCACATCCTCCGATCCAAGCCGAACGGAGGATGCCCGATGAGCAGAACGGCGTCCCGACAGACGGATCGTGCAGGAGATGGGCTGCCGTTTATGCCGGCGCGTCGGCGGTACATATTTATTGGAATAAGCGGCACATCGGCGTACCTTTTCTGCTATATGGGTAAGAATATGTTGTCCGCTGCCATGCCCCAGCTCACCGAGGAGGGCATCTGCGGTGCGGCGGATCTCGGATCAATGGGCAGCACGCTCCTCTTCTGCTATGGCATAGGTCAGCTCATATGCGGCGTGATCGGCAACACGGTGCCGTGCCGATACATGGTACCGATCGGACTTGCACTGTCGGGCGGTGTAATGTGCCTTTTCCCGACGTTTCACGGCGGATGGGCAGGGATCGCTCTGTGGGGAGCCTGCGGCTTCTTCTCCTCGTCGCTCTGGGGACCGCTCACGCGCTTCGTCGGCGAAAATACCGATCGCCGTACGGGACAGCTCCTTCTGACGCTCCTGAATGCCGCAGCGGTCATCGGGCCGATGTTCACGTACATTCTGGCTCTGTGGGGAAGCCGCGGCGGAGTGTGGTATGTGCCGTTCTATGTCCTCGGATGTGTGCTGATCCTCGGCGGGATCGCCTACTTCTTTTTGAGTTCAATGCTCGAGCGCCGCTCTCCGCCGCCGACAAGAGCGCAAAACAGACTCGCACGTTCCGATAACGGACAGCCCGGCTCGGACACGCCGAACGGCAGCGGTTCGCACGACGGATGCTCTTCGGACAAGCGGAGAGTGCACGGCATACGCGCAATGTCGAAAGGCGGAATCCGCGGGCTGATCTCTCCGGAGTTTGTACTCATGGTGTGCGTTACGGTGCTCTACGGGGTGCTGCGCAATGCGGTGTCTCTGTGGATGCCGACATACATCGCGGGAAACTTCAATATTGGCTCGTCTGCCGCATCTCTCATAATGGTGATGCAGCCGGTCACAGGGCTTTCGGGATCGGCTCTGACAGTCGTTCTGATGCGGCGGAGACTCGATGAGCGGCGCATGTGCGCCGTCCTTTTCGCGGCATCGGCAGCACTGCTCTCTGTCGTGTTTCTCTGCGGCAGCAGTCATACGGCTGTCGCCGTAGCCGCTCTGTTCACCGTAGGCGCAGCCATGGCGTGTATGTGTAACATAATATTCAGCGTGTATGTGCTGCGTTTTATCGATACGGGAAATCTTTCCGGGATAAGCGGATTCCTCGATTTCGTGTCATATGCCGCCGCTGCCGCTGCCAACGTACTGTTCTCCGCTCTGTCGGGCAGATACGGGTGGAGCGCTGTCACGGCAGCATGGCTCATATCGGCGCTCGGCGGCACGGCGCTTGCCGCCGGCGCGGCAGCACGGCGAAAATAATAAACGGCGGAGAACGCAAGAATTGAGTCTTTCGTTCTCCGCCGTTCCGTTAGAATTATCGTCACCGGACCGTAGCCGACGCATACATCACAGCGTTGTACAGGGCATGCGCAGCTATTGCAGGTAGGACGCACGGTGCGCTGTCAACCGCTGTACCGCGCACCCCATGCGTCAGGATCCCGAGCACGACACCCGCCGCAAGCGCGGTGGGTGCGGCAGACGCCGGGTGCCATGCCGCAAAGAGGATTGACGTTGCCGCGATAGCTGCGGCGGGCGAAAGTCCCGCGCCGCGCGTCAGGTGGCCCGTATAAATGCCGCGGAAGAGCGCCTCCTCAAGCGGAGGCTTAATAAATATCCCCGCTGCCGCTGCCGTCAGAGACGGTGCTGCCTCACCGCTCGTGCCGAATCCAAGCAGCGAAAACACGATCGAAAAAGCGATCATCGACGCCGTTGCGGCAAGTGTTTCGGGCAGCCGCAGCGCCACGCGGAGGTTTCGCAGCCTCCGCCCGCCGACAGCAAGCGACACCGCGATCGCCGCAATGACGGCGGCGACATACACGGCGATATCGGCTACCCGTGCGGCATGCCCCGTCAGCGACAGCCTGCGTACGGCAGAAGTCAGTGCGCGCTGTGCAGCAAAGAGCGCCGCATAGGATAGAATGACGGCTGCAACGTACCGCGCGCCGGACTTACTCTTCATCCGATCCGCACCCCAAGTATCCGTCGAGCAGCATTGCCGCCTCTGCACAGAACGCCGCGCACGGGCGTGTGCGGTAGTACTCCGCACTCCGCTCCGACGGCGTGTTTTTCAATGGAATTCCCGCGAGCAGCTCGCGGCACACCGTACTGCCGCACGTGTCGCGGAACTTGTCCATAAGCTCCTGTCCGTCGCGGTACAGTCTCCGTTTCCCTTCGGAATCATCAGCGTCCGAATATCCGCTCACGGTCCCCAATACCGCAAGCATCCCGACAACCGCGCCGCAGACACCGCGGCTTGCGCACATTCCGCCGCCGAACGCCGACATGAGGCGCGCCGCCGAGCACGCGTCAAACCCATGCACATCTTCAAACACCATGAATACCGACTGTGCGCAGTTATATCCCGAAAGGAACAGCTCCGCCGCCCTCCTGCCATGCTCCGTGATATTACCGTTTTCCATACCGTACTCCTCCGCTGAATTTAATGAAAATTAATGATTTTTTCCCGAAAACTATTCACTTCCGGGGAATTATATATTATAATTATAATGATACCATGTCGTATCGGCGCCATCTCCGCAGAAGTATTATAACGCACACGGCGCCGTTTTGCAACTTTCCGCAGATCAATATGGCACGGATGATCGAAAAACTTTGCTTCGGCGGCAGACGTCAGAGCCGACACATATTCAAAATTCAAGGAAGGCACGGTGATAAATATGGAAGAGAAGAACAAGAGACGGGTCGAACTCAACATCGCGGGGATTACTATGTCGCTCGTAACGGATGAACCCGATACGTTCGTCGAAAATGTCGCGCATCGGCTCGACGAATCCATGACGGAGCTTCTATCGCACAGCATGAAGCGCTCGCAGCTTGAGGCTGCAATGCTCTGCGCTCTCGACTTCTGCGGGGACAAGCTGAACTCCGAGAAGCGCGTTCGCAATCTTGAGGCGCAGATATCCCTCTACGACGTCAACCTTAAACGGCTGCGCGATGAAATTGCCGATCTGAAGCGTCGCCTTGCCGAGGCGGGAGTTGAGGACGGCGCATCGTCAGGTGCAAGCGAAACCGAACAGCACACAACGGGCGAACAGATAAAGATCGACGGCACCGCAGAGGATCCCGAGAACGCGCGCAACGAAAAGCTGCGGCTTATCGAATCGCTCCTGAAGAAGGAAAAGTGACGGATACCCGCGCCGGCGTGCCCGAGCTGCTCGCGCCTGCGGGATCGCCCGAGGCGCTCGATGCCGCAATCGAGGCGGGTGCCGATGCCGTATATCTCGGCACATCTCTCTTCTCAAACCGTATGCGGGCAAAGAACTTCACGCCCGAAGAATTGCATCGCGCCGTTGAAACCTGCCGCACCTACGGTGTTCGCTCATATATAACACTTAACACACGCCTGCGCGAACGGGAGCTTCCCGACGCACTCGATGTCGCGCGCACCGCATGGGAGTGGGGTGCCGATGCGTTTATCGTAGCGGACGCGGGACTCGCGCTGCTTCTACGAGAAGAGATTCCCGATGTAAGGCTTCACGCAAGCACTCAGATGACGGGGATGTGTGCGGGGGACGCCGCGTCCTTCATGAAGCTCGGATTTTCGCGCATGGTGTGTCCGCGCGAGCTATCTTACCCGGAGCTGTGCCGACTTGCGAAGGAATCCCCGATCGAGATCGAAGCATTCGTGCACGGCGCACACTGCGTCTCGGTGTCGGGTCAGTGCCTCATGAGTTGGGTCATGGGCGGACGGAGCGGCAACCGCGGAGAATGTGCGCAGCCGTGTCGTCTGCCGTACCGCGTGTGCGGAGACGGAGTCGGATGCGAAACGCACGGTCAGGTTCCCGACAAAGGCTGCGCCGCCATCCCCGGAGGGGGCGGTGCACGCCGCAAAGGCGACACACGGAATCCGCCGTGCAGCGACTCCCACCCGCTCAGCCTGCGCGATATGTGCTTAGCTTCGCATATTCCGGAGCTGTGCGATTCCGGCGTCCGCTCGCTGAAGCTCGAGGGACGGCTGAAAAGCGCGGACTACGTTTACGGCGTCACGTCCGTATACCGCCGACTGCTCGATGAGCGTCGACGTGCAACGCCCGAGGAGATCGAACATCTATCCCGGATATTTTCCCGCGACGGCTTCACGGACGGCTACTTTACCGAAAACTATAAGAATATGACGGGTATGCGTGCCGAAGGGGCACACACACCCGAAACGGAATTTCGCGGGCTTGAAAAAAAGGTCCCCGTATCGGTCAGCGTAAAGCTCACCGAGGGCAAACCCTCATCGGCTGTCGTGTCCGACGGAAGGTTCACCGTATCCGTAACGGGAGACGCGCCCGAGGCGGCGCGTTCGGCTCCGCTCACCGAGGATGCGGTATACCGCAGTGTCTCAAAGCTCGGTGCCACTCCGTATTCGCTCGACCGGCACGATTTTTCGTGCGAACTTGACGGTGAGCTTTTTATGACGGCGTCACAGCTCAATACACTGCGGCGCGGAGCAATAGAGGCACTTAATTCCGCCGTATGCCGAATGCGGAACACCGATCTGCCGAATGCCAGAGGACGGAACGGCTCCGACAGGCTGCCCGATCCGTCACACCTCACAGATATGGGCAGTACAGGAGCGATCGACGGCGATCAATACGCCGACACGGCAAAGGGCGGAAATGTGCGCTCCTCCGACACTGCCGGCGGCAATTCACACAGCGCGGGTGTAACCGGCGGAGAATCCTCCGCACAAGCAGACGAACGCCGCCCGCTCATCACTGCCCAATTTCTGCACTCATCATCGGTGCCGCAATGCGCATGGGACTCCTTCGATGCGGTGTTTCTCCCGCATTATGATATGAACGGTCCGAACCCGAATGTGTCACTGCCCGAATGGGCGCCCGACAGCGCCGCCGTTCGGAAGATCGCCCGTGACGCTGCATCGCGCGGCGCGCGATGGGCGCTGTGCCATTCGCCAGCCGAGATCACGGCTGCGGCAAATGCGGGTCTCATTCCGATTGCGTCCATGCGTTTTAACGTAACAAACGTCTACGCCGCGGCGGCAATACACCGCCTCGGCGCACAGCTCATAACGCTCTCACCGGAGCTTCCGGCAGCAGCTGTTTCGGGAATATCCCGCGATGCGGCGCGCTGCGGCATACGCTGCGGAGCCGTCGTATACGGCAGACTGCCGCTCATGCTGCTCAGAAGGTGTATTCTGCGACCGGGAGAATGCTCCGCACCTTGCGGCTCCGACTGTGCCGTTCACGGCGCAGCACTCATCGACCGCCGAAAGACGGCTTTTCCCGTAAGCTCGGCAGGGAGCGGTACAAACGTGGTTTGGAACTCCTGCCCTCTCTGGTGCGCCGATCGGATGGAGGCGCTCGGAAACCCGGCTCACCTACACTTCATCTTCACCGATGAGGACGCAAACGAAGTCTCCCGCGTGATCGACGCATACCGACGGGGAGATGCCCCGACGGGCACGGTGCGCCGCGTATGAGCCATATTCTCTCACGAAAGACTTGAGGTTTACTGCTTTGAACAAAAAATTCTGGATAAATCTTTTTCTGATACTTGCGGGTGTCGTGTTCGGCACGATGGTCGCACACCTGACCGGCGGAGTGCCGGGGCTTTCGTGGCTCGCCTTTGGGCAGAGCTTCGGACTCTCGTCGCCGCTCACGCTCGATCTCGGAGTGATAACGCTCACCTTCGGCATCAACATCACGATATCCGTCGCAACCGTGATCTGCACGGCAATCATGCTCATCATAGGGCGCTTTATCGTAAGGCGGTGACGGACAGATGTCGGACAACTTAAAGATAGTGCTCGCCTCCGCCTCACCGAGGAGGACAGAGCTGTTAAAGTCAGCCGGAATACCTCACACAGTCATGGCAACGGACGCGGACGAAACTCCGCGCGGAGCGGCTCCCGACGGCATTCCCTATGCGGCGTGGTACGCTGCGGAAGCCTCACTCATGAAGGCGGATGCGGCTGCCGATATGCTG